>CAIXVA010000148.1 GCA_903922745.1 uncultured Actinomycetes bacterium | reverse complement strand
GGTAAATACGTTTTAACCATTTAGAAGCCCAACTGTGCGAAAACTTGATCAGTAATAGTGATCTCATCTGAATCAACTAATTTCTCGGGATTAACACGATTAGAACCAGGCAGACGACCACCTGCCGCAGTCACTTCTGCTGCAAACTCTGCTGGTCTGCCAGTATTTCCATCGACTGAAAGCTTTGCAGCATCGATTGCAATGACAAAGTGTGAAATTTGCTGTGGCAAAGAATCTTGGCTTGCTGCAAACATATCTGGGATATTTTTGGCAAGTGTTGGACCAATCAACATTCCTGTTAATGATTCAACAAGTACAGCAACTGCATAGCCCTTGACTCCGCCTAGTGGGGCCAACATTCCAGCCAATGCTTCTTTTGCATCAGTGGTTGGTGCGCCATCTTTTGTGAACGCCCAACCAGGCTCTAGTTCTGCACCAGCTTGGGCTTTTGCCTGAATCTTTCCGCGAGCAACTGCGCTAGTTGCAAGGTCAACGACAGTTGGTGGATTTGTTGGAATACCTGCTGCAATTGGCGACGTTGAAAGCAATGGCTTGTTTCCGCCCCATGGCGGCATAACGGCTGGACCTGTACTAAATGCAATTCCAACCAGGCCACGATTGATCATTGGCCACACATAAATTCCTAGGGCGCCACAGTGATTTGATCTGCCAACACCGACAGCTGCGATTCCATTTACCATCGCACGCTCTGATGCTAATTCAGCAGCATTCTGAAGTTGCCAATGACCAAGACCGTCGTCGCCATCAAAGACAACAAGGCTTGGTAAATCTGTAACTGTTTTTAACTGAGCTTTTGGATTGATGCCGCCTGCTTGCAAACGTGAAAGATAAAAAGGCAAACGCATTAATCCATGGCTACCAATTCCCCATCGATCACTGGCTACTATGCAGCGAGCAGTTGTCGCAGCCTCATCTGATGGCACTCCGGCTGCTTTCAACAAAGCGGTCGCTTTTTCTATTGCCGAACCAACAGTTAATTGAGGCATTTAGTTGCTACTTTCCTTCAACGCACCTACTGCATGAGTAGCAGGCTTAGAGTTTAGAACGAGTTCAATATTTGAAGTCAGGATTTGATTGATTCGCAGTTGGCTTTCTTTAGTAATGCCAGCAACGTGAGGAGTCAGGATCAAGTTCGGAATCTCCTCCATTTCCCCCTGAACTGGAGGCTCCTGAACGCGCACATCAAGTGCTGCCCCAGCAATGGTCTTAGCCTTTAGAGCCGCCATTAAATCAGCCTCGTTAATTACTTCTCCGCGTCCAACGTTAACGATGATGGCATCTGACTTCATCAAAGCAAGTGATGCAGCGTTAATACTTCCATTTGTCTCTGCAGTCGATGGCAAATGAATACTGACAACATCACTGCGCTTTAAAACATCATCAAAGGTTGTTAATTCAATGTTAGATAAATTCTTTGCATATGGGTCGTATCCAATTACAGAACAACCAAATCCTTGTAGCAGTTTGGCTGTTGCAAGACCGGTTGCACCGCAACCTAGAAGGCCCCAGGTAAGTCCTGATAGTTCACGTCCTGGTGTTCTTACCCATCCACCATCACGTGTTGCCACATCGTGGCCCGGAACGTTTCGCAAAAGAGCAAGTGCTAAGCCAAGTGTTAATTCACCAACACTTACAGCGTTTGCACCAAGTCCTGCGACTACAACTACACCTGCTGCATCTGCGG
>CAIXVA010000147.1 GCA_903922745.1 uncultured Actinomycetes bacterium | reverse complement strand
TCTAATTCGCCAACCATCTGCTCTTTTGTGCAATAAATATGCGCATCATCTTGAGTAAATCCACGTGCACGAGTAATGCCGTGAAGTACGCCAGATTTTTCGTAACGATAAACAGTTCCGAACTCGAATAAACGCAATGGAAGTTCTCGATACGAACGACCACGAGATCTATAGATCAAATTGTGGAAGGGGCAGTTCATAGGCTTCATGTAGTACTGCTGCCCAGCGCGCTTAACTGTTCCGTCCTCGTTGTATTCCTCATCCAGAATCATTGGTGGATACATTCCATCGGCATACCACTGCAAGTGACCGGAGGTTTCAAACAATGCCGCCTTGGTTAAATGCGGCGAGTAAACAAATTCATAACCTTCTTCTTCATGACGAATTCGCGAGTAATCTTCCATCGCACGGCGCACAATGCCGCCCTTTGGATGGAATACAGCCAAACCTGATCCAATTTCTTCAGGAAATGAAAATAGATCTAGTTCAGTTCCTAAGCGACGATGATCTCGCTTTTCCGCCTCTGCCAACAGTTCCAGATAGCCATTGAGTTCATCTTGTGATGGCCAGGCTGTTCCGTAAATGCGTTGCAACATTGGATTCTTCTCTGAACCTCGCCAATACGCTGCTGCTGTTCGCATCAATTTGAATGCAGGAATCAGTTTTGTTGAAGGCAAATGTGGACCACGACATAGATCACTCCACACCGGATTGCCATCGCGACCTAAATTGTCATAGATGGTTAGCTCAGATCCACCAACTTCAACAGATGCTTCTTCACCAGCGGGACCTTTGATGCCAATCAATTCACATTTATATGGCTCGTGCGCCAACTCTCTTAATGCTTCTGCTTCTGTGACTACGCGACGCTTGAAACGCTGTCCTTCTTTAATGATCTTGCGCATCGCACTTTCGATCTTTGTTAAATCATCTGGATTGAAAGTATTTTCTGGATCAAAATCGTAATAGAAACCATCTTTGATCGGCGGACCAATACCTAGGCGTGTGTTTGCATAGACCTCTTGAACAGCTTGTGCCATAACGTGAGCAGTTGAGTGCCGTAGAACTTCAAGGCCAGTAGGTGATGAGATCAAAACTGATTCAACAACATCACCATCAACTAGATCGGTCCACAAGTCCTTGAGGACTCCGTTGACCTTGCATACAACAATCTCTTTGTTCTCGACGAAGATATGGGTCGGACGTTGATCGGCTTCGACTTGAAGCTTCGCGCCATCAACTGTGATCGATATCTGGGACATGTGCCTAGCCTACCGAAGTCCTAAGCGCCATCGCTTCTATTTCATCCCTAAATTCATGTGATTGGGATAATTCTCGACCATCTATGGAAGAAATTGGCTGTGCTATCCGCAAGCTACTTAATAAGAAAGCAGATTCAATATCTCCGATTTCAGATACTGCGATAGATCGAACCATGACATCGCAATATTCAATAACCAGAGCGCGCATTACCCCTGCAAGTACGCCGTCCGAAAGAGGTGGTGTACACCAACTGCCCGCAATCTTAAGGAGCACATTTGTAACCGCTCCTTCGCACACTTTGCCATCTGAACTTGTTACTAGAGCTTCATCAAATCCATTAACCCGAGCTTGCTCAAGAATTTCTAGGCGGTGGTTGTATGGATAACTTTTAACGGGTACACCGTCAATAATTAATGCATCCGGATGGATTCCGACTTTGGCAGCAGAAATTACTTCTGTGTATGGAAGATGGACCGCAGCCCAATTGCCCGTCGCATCAAATGAAACCCGCAAGAGCCCAGTGGGATGACTTTCGGCAAATAGTAAGGTCGCAATAGATTCCCGCACTAGCTCTTCATTAGGTAGGACAATGTTTTCTCTAGCCGAACTATTGACCGCTCTTCGCATGTGCCGAGAAAGGGCCCATGGTTTTCCATCGACAGTTTTAATAGTTTCAAAAATTCCAGCACCCTCTAGCCATCCAAGGGTTGTGCACTGTGATTGTTCTATAGGAACCAGGGCGCCGTTAACAATTACTTTCACTGCAAGCCTCCCCCAGCGATAGAGATTAGGCGCTTAGCCTTAAGTTGAGTCTCTTCCCATTCGGCGAAAGCATCACTGCCCCATGTAATTCCGGCACCAGTACCAAAATTAATATGCAAATCCTTCCAGAAAGTGCGAATTGCAACGGATAGGACCGCCTGATTGCCTTGAATCCAACCCAGTGCGCCGCAGTATGGTCCGCGAGCAATTTCATTCTCTGCGATTACCTGTGTGGCCGAAGATTTCGGAGCACCACTTACTGAGCCCGGAGGTGACAGCGCGGTGAGGATTTGATTCCACGAAATATCATTTAACAACTCGCCTTGAACATCGGAAACAAGATGTTGTAATCCAGGATGTTCTTCACTGGAAAGAAGTCTCGGCACTTCAACTGTTCCACTCTTACAGATTTGGCCGAAATCATTACGCATCAAATCAACGATCATGACATTTTCTGCTTGATCCTTAGAACCAAATTGTTGTGAATTTGTGGGCTGCGTTCCCTTAATTGGTGAGCTTTTAACCGTTGACCCATTTCGACTTAAGAATAATTCCGGTGAGGCAGATGCAATCATCAAACCTGGAATTTCGAAATAACTTGCCCACGGTGCTGGATTGTTCTTTAAGATTTCAGAGAAAAGGCCGCGCAAGGATTGTCCGTCATCGGCGTGAGTCAATCGTCGACAGGCATTTACTTGATATACCCATCCATCTGCCACTGAACTCCTGATTCGTTCAACGTATGCAATATATTGATCAGCACTCAGCGATGAACTCCATAACCCCTGCATTGGGATCCATGGGGTTGATGGAAAAGGTGCATCAATTACTGTTGCAAACTTTGCAGCTGTAAATTCATTCTCAAATGTTGTTGAGACAGCCCAAAAACCGCCATCATCTAAACAATCAGGGTCATGAGAAACTTCAACAAGATCGGTGGCAAGCCTGCCGCCCATCCAAAACAATGATGAATTTTCCGCATATGGCACGGGCTAACGCTAACCAATCAACCTCACTTTGGCGCTTACGCCTCTCCTGCGATAGATTTACCCTCCTCGCGGACGTAGCGCAGTTGGTAGCGCGGAACCTTGCCAAGGTTCAGGTCGCCGGTTCGAACCCGGTCGTCCGCTCTGATATTCGCCGTTTAGATAGATCTCTCTAGAGAATTAAATCTAACGGCGATATTTCTATGGTCGGGTGGCCGAGAGGCGAGGCAAGGGACTGCAAATCCCTCTACACGGGTTCAAATCCCGTCCCGACCTCCATTATTTGTGAAAGAGTTCGCTCTACACATAACGGAGGAACAATGTCTGCAGATGATTCAACTCGACCTTGGGGTCGGTATGAAGTTCTGCAGGAAAGTGAACTTTATAAAGTTAAGTGCATCTACGTAAAGCCAGGAACTCGACTTTCATATCAACGTCACCAAAAAAGACGCGAACATTGGGTAATAGTTTCCGGTATCGCAACCGTTGTCATTGATGGCAAAACATTTACGAAGCTTCCAGGTGAAACAGTTGCTGTTGAAATGGGACAGCTCCATCGCATAGGCAATAGTGGTACCGAAGAATTGGTTTTCATTGAAGTTCAAACCGGCACATACTTTGGCGAAGATGATATTGAGCGTATTGAGGATGATTACGCCCGATAATTGCCTGTTGTATAGTTTGCACACCTAAGGATCGTTGGCTCAGCGGTAGAGCACCACATTGACATTGTGGGGGTCACTGGTTCGATCCCAGTACGGTCCACTTAGATTCCAAGCATTACAGATAGAGATGCCTCACATTCACCCGATTTAACCCCTGCGAAATCACTTTCTACTCGCCAGTTCAGCCCTTTGTTCTTTACAGTTGATACATGGAGAGAGATAGTAAGTACCCAACAATTATTCAAGGTGGCATGGGTATTGCCGTCTCTTCTTGGCAATTAGCTAAGCAAGTTGCAATTGCAGGTGAGCTTGGAGTTATTTCAGGAACAGCCATTGATTCAGTGGTGGCTAGGCGACTACAAGACGGAGACGCATCAGGTGATATTCGCCGTGCAATGTCGCATTTTCCGAATCAAAAAACTATTGCCGAAATTATGGATCGCTTCTTTGTCGAAGGTGGTCGCCCCGCAGATAAGCCCTATTTGGATGTTCCAAAGTTAAGCATCAAGGGAAACCTTTTCTCAAACAATTTATTGGCGGTATCTAGTTTTGTTGAAGTGTGGCTGGCCAAAGAAGGTCATGACGGCCTTATCGGAATGAACATCTTAGAAAAGATCCAACTGGCTATTCCCGCACAGCTCTACGGTGCGATGCTTGCCAACGTTGATTATATTTTAATCGGTGCTGGAATTCCTGCACAAATTCCACATGTGCTCAATGAAATTTCGGTTGGTAAAAAGGTAGCGATGAAGGTCGACGTAGCTGAAACAAAAGAGAAGCATTATTTACATTTTGATCCTACAACTCTTGGAATTGAAAACTTTCCAATAAAGCGTCCACAATTTTTAGCTATCGTTTCTTCACACGCACTTGTTGCGTATCTAAACAAGGATGAAGAAACTAAACCCGATGGCTTTGTTATCGAATACCATGTTGCTGGCGGTCACAACGCTCCCCCTCGTGCTAAAAATGCAATCGATGATAACGGGGAAGCGATTTACAACGATTTAGATATACCAAACCTTGAAAAGATTTTGGCTTCTGGTTCTCCTTTTTGGCTAGCAGGTGGATTTGCAACCCCGGCAAAGGTCGTTGAAGCGTTGGCTCATGGAGCTAAAGGCGTTCAAGTTGGTTCAGTCTTTGCACTGTCGAACGAATCAGGATTCACCGAAGAGAACAGATCGGGTGTTCTTAAATCTCTGGCAGACCCAAATATGCGCGTTCTTACTGATGCGAGTGCATCTCCAACCGGGTTCCCATTCAAAGTTATTCAAAACAATCAAACGCTTTCAAATGACAATCTCTACAAAGAGCGCATGCGAATTTGCGACCTAGGGTATTTACGCACAATGTATCAACGCGAAAAAGGTGGCATTGGCTACCGCTGCCCTGCAGAGCCACTTGATAATTATGAATTTAAGAATGGCCAAGTTGATCAAGCACAAGGATCTAAATGTTTATGTAACGCACTCATGGCCGATATTGGTTTAGGCCAAGTACGCCCAGATGGCAGAGTCGAGATTTCGTTGCTGACATTTGGCTCAGATCTGGAAGGACCACGAGCAATGCGTGCGAAATACCCAACGGGATGGAACGCAGTGCAAGCTATCAATTTCTTAAAGGAACAGATTTCTAAGTAACACAATCTATAGTTCGTACTCCTATGAATCAGTTACTACTCAATATTCCCGCCTTCGCCTTAACAACTCTTTTGTTGGTAATGGTTCCGGGCCAAGGCGTGGCCATGGTTCTTAGGCAATCAATTTTGGGTGGCAGCAAGGCGGCTTTTCTTTCTGCAATTGGAAATTGTGCGGGAATTCTCACATGGGCTGTTGCAAGTGCAATAGGTCTATCAGCCATCTTTGCTCAATCACACACTGCTTACTCCATTCTTAAGTGGGCTGGAGTCATTTTCTTGGTTGTTGTTTCATTGCAAACACTATTTGCGCTAAGGCATGAATTTGGGAAATTTGATCTTGACAGCAAAAGCGAGGTCAGCAATTGGGCTTCATTTAGATTAGGACTGTTAACAAACCTTACAAATGTTAAAGCGGCTGTCTACGCCGTTGCGTTCTTACCCGCTTTTGTTCCCAAGAACTTTTCCCTTGCGTGGGGAATCTTCATCTTTGGTTCAATCTGGGCCCTTGTTTCAATTTCTTGGAATATTTTCCTAATCTGGACTGTAAAAAAGTCCTCCGTCTTTATCCAAAAGCCGATTGTTCGCCGAACGCTCACAGCCATATCAGCAGTAGGAATTATGGGGCTGGCTATCGGTTTAGCTCTATCGTCCGGTCGTTAATCCTTCAATAAATGTATGGCTGTTCTGGAATATAAGTTCTTGGTCATAATCTAAAGTTGCAACGTGATAACTATTGACCAACTCGATCCGTGTTTTATCCTTTGACCCAATCTCAGACAAAATGATTTCAGTATTAGACACCGGCAGAGTGTGATCCTCAACTGAATGAAAGAGCTGAACAGGAACAGTTATTGACCAAAGATTCTTGCGTGTAACTCGTAGCATTTTGAGAGCTTGATATACCCCTCGCATTGGTGTTGCGTCATAACCAAACTCCGAAATACCTGGGCGCTTGATGTCACCACTCACGGAAGACCGCATCTTGCGAATACGAGATGCCAAAAATGACATTTCAACAGTTATACCTGGGAGATGAATCCAAGGATTAACTAAAACAATTCCCTTGATCGCATCATTATTGGAAGCAGCAACATTGAGAACCAAGCCGCCACCCATCGAAAGTCCCACTATGAAAATTGTGTCGCAGGTTTTCTGAAGTTCGCGGAGCTCATACTCGACTTTTGCAGGCCATTCTTGCCACTTAACCTTGTTTAAATCTTCAGGTGTAGTTCCATGCCCAGGCAATAGTGGTACTCGAACTGTGTAACCCTTGGAATGGAAAAACTCGCCCCATGGACGCATCGACGGTGGTGCACCCGTAAAACCATGAACCAAAAGAATTCCCACATTGGCGTTCTTGCCTGAACCATGTGCAGACCAATCCTGCATCCACCCTGCTGGTGCTCCCTCAATTGCCATA
>CAIXVA010000146.1 GCA_903922745.1 uncultured Actinomycetes bacterium | reverse complement strand
TTATCTGGTGCAACCGCAGCCATCTCTAATGCGATCCATCCCCCAAGTGAGTTTCCGGCAACGTGCATTGTTTGAACACCCATGTCATTGACCATGTAATCAACTATCGCCTGAGCCAGAGAGCGTGGATCCATTTCTTCATTGTCGCGAAGCGGTGCATCACCGTGACCAGGAAGATCTATGGCATAGACCGTGAAATTTTCAATCAACTGCGGAACCAGAGTTTTCCAAATATTTCCGGCAGAACCCAATCCATGCACCAGGACTAGTGCAGGGTTTTTCAGGTCTTGTGAGTAGCGATGAGAGCTAACTGGCACCTTTAGTACCTGTGCTTTTCTGTCTCAACAGGATGTGCCTTGCATACTGCTTTCCAAATGACATCTGGTTCAAACCCAGCAGCCAACGCTTCGTTAACGCTCTTGCTTCCTAATTCAGAAAGTGCGATATCTGCAGAAAATGAAGGCGCCCATGCATCACCAAATGACAAGGTGATGCGTTCGCGCAAATCAGAGATTCGCAATTGAAGTAATTGCTTCTGCTTGGGCACGTGATTGTGCTGGAGTAATTGGATGTAATGCTTGTCCGATTAACCAACGTGTTGCAAGCTCGCTCTTTTCTTTCCCCAACAGATGTCCCATTGCGATAGAAAATGCTTTCCATAACGTGTCGCTCTGAGCTGCTAATGCAATCGTCAATGAGTCAGGATCTTGTCTGCGCATTGCAGCTAATGCTTTGTCGGCAGAGACTTCAAGGGAAATCTGCTCGAGAGCCGAAGTCGCATCTGGTGCAGCCTGAGCAATCTCAACTAACCGTTGCATCTCTGATTCACACAGACTGCGAATGACGCTGTCTTTGTCCCTGTAATGGTTATACAAAGTTGCCCTAGAAACCTCAGAAACATCTGCAATTTCAATCATGGACATTTTTTTTAAACCAGTGGTTGCAATTAACTGTTTTGTTGCATCAAGGATTGCGTTTTGTGTGCGTCGGTGAGTTGCTACTTGTGGCGCGTATTTGTTAAGCGGCATCGACAACAGTGAGAGTTACGCCCTCACGGCTCTTGAGCTCTGCAGATACATCACTGAATACACCAGAGAGAGAAAGTCCCAATGCGACGCAAATTGCGTTTAATAATTCAGATGATGCTTCTTTTTGTCCACGCTCGACCTCAGATAGATATCCAAGAGAGACTCGTGCATCACGGGCAACATCACGCAATGTGCGACCTTGCGCTGCACGCGCAGAACGAAGGGTTTGGCCAATAGCTTCACGAACTAGAACCATTGTCATACTCCCTTCGATTGTCGATCTTTCAACGAGATGTTTAAGGTCGATGTCTAAGGATACGCGCAAAGGTGGCGATCGCGCTTGATGTAGCTGCGTTTCGCACAGATTCACGTTCCCCAGAAAGGGCTAATTCGATTGTTTGGCTAATCGGGCCTTCAATGGCAACCCACACAACCCCAACAGGATGGCCATCTAGTGGGTTCGGACCGGCAACTCCTGTGGTTCCAATTGCCCATGTTGTTCCAAATGATTTGATTGCACCCTTTGCCATCGCAACTGCAACTTCTTCGCTGATCACTGTGTGCTTTTCAATGAGCGCTGGATCGACATTTAAATGTGAAACTTTAATTTCATCTCGGTAGGCAGTTGTTCCACCGACAAAAACATCAGATGCTCCGGCAATTGTCACAATTGCAGAACTTACAGATCCGGCAGTTAAAGACTCTGCGGTGCTCATTGTTTCTCCGCGTTGGCGCAGGTGATCAACGATCTCGGCTGCAAAGCCAAGAATCTCATTTGATAGCGCCATGGTGCTTCCTTCTTTAAACTAGGAACTCTTTGTGAACACTGATTTTACATAATACGCACCAGTAACGATAGTGAGCATCACTGCGATGTACATAAATCCGTCTCGGAACCAATAAAGATCGGCGCTTAAAGGTAAAACGTAGAACCCGGTACCAAAATTCTGCATCGTGGCCTTGATCTTCCCGCCTTTATTAGCTGGGATCACTCCACGCTTAATGATAGAGAGACGAAACAGTGTGATTCCGATTTCACGGAACAAAATCACGCATGTGATCCACCAAGGCATTCTGCCCAAAATCGACAACGAAACCATTGCGGTACCGATCATGAATTTATCGGCAACGGGATCTAAAAATTCACCGAGCTTTGTAATAGCGCCGCGACTTCGCGCCAATTTTCCATCCAGAATGTCTGATAATCCCAGAATGAAGAAAACGCACCAAGAAATGTATTGCCAGGTTGGATCATCTCCCCCGTTTTTAAAAAGCGTGTAAGCGCCAACTGGAACAAAGAGTAAACGCATCAATGTAATGAAGTTAGGAGTTATAAAAGCTGGCAGGTTCATAGTGGTTTGGCCACCAAATCTGCGCCCATTGAATCAATAACCACCGCATTTACGTACTCTCCAACTTTGTATGAAGTTCCGATAAATGAGGTCGTGCCATCAACTTCGGGACCCTGATGGGCTGCGCGACCTTCTTGTAGCTCTTCATCTTCAATAAGAACCCGCACATTTTCACCAATTCGTGCTTGTGCTCTCAATGAAACCATCTCATCGGCTAGTGAGGACAATGTCTCAACTCGCTGGGCAATCACATCTGCATCAACTTTGTCAGCAAGATTTAATGCTTCAGTATTATCCTCATCTGAATATCCAAATACGCCGACCGCATCTAACTTTGCCTTCGTAATGAAGTCTGCTAGATCATCAAAATCCTCTTGCGTTTCACCGGGAAAGCCAACAATAAAGTTTGAACGAATTCCAGCCTCTGGTGAGACTGCGCGAACTTGGCTGATCAGATGTAAAAACTTTTCGCTGTCACCAAATCGGCGCATCCTGCGAAGTACAGTCGGGCTGGTGTGTTGGAAGGATAAATCAAAATACGGCGCAGTCTTATCTGTTGCAATCATTGCTTGAATCAATGTTGGACGCATCTCTGCTGGCTGTAAATAGGACAGTCTGACTCGCTCAACTCCTGGCAATGCTGCGATGTCCGGCAAGATCTTTTCCATCAGCTGCAGGTCGCCTAGGTCTTTTCCATATGATGTCGTATTTTCGCTGACCAAAAACAATTCAGAGACACCGTTTTCGGCAAGCCAGCGCGCCTCTTTGATGATGTCAGTTGGGCGTCTGGAAATAAATGACCCGCGGAAGTATGGAATCGCACAGAATGAACACCGTCGATCGCAACCTGATGCAATTTTTAGCGGTGCCCATGGCGCAGTGCCTAAGCGCTTTCTAGAAAACTCTTCGCTCTCGCGCGCATCGGCGCGATCAACTGGTGCAATCGGCAACAGCGCACGTCTATCGCGTGGAACATGTGCTTTGTGCGATTCACCGGCGATAATTGATTGCAGGCGCGCTGAGATATCTTTGTAATCATCAAATCCTAGGATTGCATCTGCTTCGGGCAGCGCCTCTGCTAATTCATTTCCGTAGCGCTCTGCCATGCAACCAACTGCAACGACTGCGCGAGTAACCCCGTGACCTTTTAACGAATTGGCCTCGAGCAAGGCATCTACCGAATCCTTCTTTGCCGATTCAATGAAACCACATGTGTTTACAAGTGCAACTTCGGCTGATTCAACATCATCGACAAGAGTCCAACCATCGGCAGCTAATCGGCCGGCTAACTCTTCAGAATCTACTTCGTTGCGTGCGCATCCAAGTGTGACTACTGCAACGGTGCGCTTCATTTGCGCAATCTTACCCTGTTTGGGGCTGTTAAGAATCTACTCCGTACGACACGCTAACTACTTCCCCATCGGCTCCGATTGAACTGACCTTCTTGCCATTAACAGTTAGATCCACTCCACCTGCATTTCCGACTTTTACATTTAGTGAAACATCAGTGCTAAAGGTTTTAACAGCGCCTCGTGCGATTTGCCCACTAAAAAGTGTTCTTCCAGCTGAATCCGATACAAAGAGCCAACTTTTGGCACGTGTTGCCGAAACAATAAGTTGGACCCCTGTACCAGTTGACACAGTCGCCTGCTCTGTTGGCGTTGCATCAGATGCGACAGGGGAAGGAGTTTTACTTACTGTTGGAGAAGAAGTAGAAATAGGTTTAGGAATATCGACCGAAGATGTGTTTGAAATAATTATTTGCGCAAGTCCAACAACAAATAGCGATGAGACTGAAATTGTTGCTAATACTTTCCATGAGACCTTACGAGCTTCTTCAGGTTGTTTCATTACGCTGTTTTCGACGAGCAAATCTTTCATTGATCGATCTGAGTGCATTTGTTCTTCTTCAAAAGCTGCAATAAAAATCAGCGGATCAACAACTAGTTTTGTTGCAATATTACGGATGTGACCACGCGCATAAGTTTCACCGCCGCAATTGTGAAACGAATCCGATTCCATCTCACGCAATAATGAGCCGCGAATATTTGTAGAAGCGGAGAGATCGTCAATGCTCAGCCCAGCACTCTTTCGCGCTTGAGTAATCATTGATCCAAGAGTCATGAACTAATCCTCAAACTGGCTGTGGGGTGATTCGTAAGTCTAAAGTAGAACAGATAGGGGTGAATAGATACAAGCATGAGAATTAGGGGTGAAAGAGGGTCACCTCCCTATCTGTTCACCGTCTATTAATAATCGCGAAGGGTTGCCAGCACAGAATCTAGTTCATCAGGCTTAACCAAAACCGTGCGAGCCTTTGAGCCTTCCGATGGCCCAACGATGCCACGGGATTCCATCAAATCCATTAAACGTCCAGCTTTTGCAAAACCAACTCGCAATTTTCTTTGCAACATAGATGTGGAACCAAATTGAGTACCTACCACAAGTTCAACAGCTTGGCACAAAATATCTAAATCATCACCAATTTCCTTATCAACCATTTTCATTTGATTAACTGGTGCGGTCACATCATCGCGATATCTAGGCTTTAACTGCTTCTTTACATGCGTTGTTACCGCTTCAATTTCGCGCTCTGAAACATATGCTCCCTGAATTCTGATAGCTCTGCTAGATCCCATAGGAATAAACAAAGCATCGCCTTGTCCTACAAGCTTTTCAGCGCCAGGCGTATCCAAAATAACGCGACTATCAGCAAGTGAGCTAGTTGCAAAAGAAAGTCGAGATGGAACGTTAGCTTTAATTAATCCGGTTACAACATCTACAGATGGGCGCTGTGTAGCAAGGACTAAGTGAATACCCGCAGATCGTGCCAACTGAGTAATACGCACTACAGATTCTTCAACCTCTTTTGCTGCAACCATCATCAAATCTGCAAGCTCATCAATGATGACCAACAGGTATGGATATGGCTCAACTGTGCGATCACTACCCGGTGGAGGAACAACTTTTCCAGCACGAACAGCCTTATTGAAATCATCAATGTGTCTGTAGCCAAATGTAGAAAGGTCTTCGTAGCGAAGATCCATTTCGCGCACAACCCACGTTAAAGCATCGGCAGCTTTTTTAGGGTTAGTAATAATTGGAGTAATCAGGTGTGGAATACCTTCATATGCAGTTAGCTCCACGCGCTTTGGATCAATAAGCACAAGGCGCACATCATCAGGTGTAGCTCGCATTAATATCGAGGTAATCATGGCGTTAATCATTGAAGATTTACCCGCACCTGTTGCACCAGCCACTAATAGGTGAGGCATCTTGGCAAGGTTTGCACAGACAAAGTTGCCTTCAACATCCTTACCCAAAGCAACAAGCATTGGATGCAAGTCTTGACCCGCAACAGTTGAGCGCAAAACATCACCTAATGCCACAATCTCACGATCTGCATTTGGGATTTCAATGCCGACGGCGGACTTTCCAGGAATTGGCGAAAGAATTCGAACATCGCTACTTGCTACAGCGTAGGAAATATTCTTAGCAAGAGCTGTAATACGCTCCACCTTTACCGCATTACCAAGCTCAACTTCATAACGCGTAACCGTTGGACCACGCATGAAACCAGTAACTTGTGCGTCAATATCAAACTGCAAAAAGACTTCAGTTAAAGCAGCAACAACTACCTCGTTTGCCTTGCTCTTTGCTTTTGCCGCAGGACCTGCTCGCAAAATGTCTGCGGCTGGCAATTCGTAAACAACATCTGCTGTTAGCAATAATTGTTCAGGTCGCTTTGCTGCAACTGTATTTTCATTGGCATGAACAACTGGAGAAACCGGCACTGGAACGGTGAACTCTTCATCAAAGCTTTCTTCGTCCAGCTCCTCTTCTTCCTCATCTGGCTCATTCCAGGCGGCAACAACTGGGGTGTCAAATGCTGGAGTGTCCGTGATTTCAAATTCTTGTTCAACTCGTTCTGCGCGTTCGGGACGCTTTGACCACAACCACTTACTAGAAGTTGTGATGCGAGTCAGAATCTCAGAGACAGGGGTTGCTGTAATTACCAATAAACCAAAAATAAATACGATAAATAAAACAGGATAAGCAAGTACCGATGTCATTAGACCAACTAAAGGCTTTGTGACACCGTATCCAAGCCATCCGCCACCTTCGCGAATTGCAGTTGCACCCGTTCCAACTGAACCGTTAAATAAATGTGCGAGTCCTGTTGATGAGACTGCGAGTGCCAGCGTGCCAATAATGATTCGTCCCGTAGCTTTTGAATCCTCTGGAACACGAAATAATCTAAATGCGAAGTAGATGAGAACAAGGGGTGAAATAAAACCAACCCGACCAAAGCCACCATATATAAAGGAATAAACCGCTCGACCTACAAGGTTGTCAGAGTGAAACCATGTGCCAGCCGTTGCAATCAAGGCGAGAATCAAAATGAGAAATGCGATTCCATCGCGTTGATGTGCTGGATCTAAATCTCGTGCACCACGAGCAACAAATCGAACGCTCTTTCCGAGTGACTTGGCGATAAAACGCCATGTGGCACCAATCCCACGACCAAGTGCTCCGCCTACAGCACCCGACCTAGATTTTGCTTTTTTTCTTTTAGCCACACGGCCGATCGTAAAGGGTGAACAAATTTCAACCTACTAGGCGCGCCGCGCTTTAAACTTCAATAACGACAGGGACAATCATCGGCTTTCGACGATGCTCTCCCCCAACCCATCCACCGATTGTCTTTCGCACAATTTGAGATAACTGATGGGTTCCATTGATTCCATCAACCACCGCGGCAGCTAGGGCTTTTTCAATACGAAGCTTAACCTCATCAAACATCGCAGCATCTTCATTAAATCCTCGTGCATGAATATCAGGTCCCGCAACTATTTTGCCATTTTGAGAATCAATAACAACAACGCATGAAATGAATCCTTCTTCACCCAAAATGCGTCGATCCTTCAATGAACTTTCCGTTATGTCGCCAATACTCTGTCCATCTACAAAAACAAAGCCAACTGGGATCGCACCAACAATTTCGGCTTCATGATTGATCATGTCGATCACCACGCCATTATCGATGATGAATGTATTGCCACGTGGAACACCGGATTGAATTGCAAGTTCCGCATTTGCTTTCAGATGACGCCATTCCCCATGAATTGGCAACACATATTTAGGTTTGACGATGTTGTAGCAATAAAGTAGCTCACCTGCGGCTGCGTGACCAGATACATGCACCATGGCATTTGCTTTATGAACAACCTTTGCGCCAAATCGTGTTAATTCATTAATGATGCGGAAGACAGAGTTTTCATTTCCAGGAATAAGTGATGAGGCCAAAATAACTGTGTCGCCTTCCCCAACACGAATTTGGTGATCTCCGTTGGCCATGCGAGAAAGGGCCGCCATGGGTTCACCTTGTGAACCAGTGCAAATCAAAACTACATTGTCATCGTACTGATCTAGATCTTTCGCATCGATAACCAAATCAGCTGGCACATTGAGATATCCCATGTCTTCGGCGATTTTCATATTTCGAACCATTGATCGCCCAATAAATACAACTTTGCGACCATGCTGAGCGGCAACATCAATAATTTGCTGCACGCGGTGAACATGTGAAGAAAACGAGGCAACAATGACGCGACGCTTAGTCGAGGAAATTACTTGATTAAGCGCTGGCATGATTTCGCGCTCTGAAGGTGTGAACCCTGGAACATCAGCATTAGTTGAATCCACCATGAATAGATCCACGCCTTGTTCCCCTAAACGTGCAAAAGTTCGTAAATCTGTAACGCGACCATCCAAAGGAAGTTGATCCATCTTAAAATCACCGGTTGCTAATACTCGACCAGCATCCGTATTGATTACTACAGCAAGTGCATCAGGAATCGAGTGATTAACCGCAACAAACTCCAAGGTGAAAGGACCAATGTCTTCAGTGCCTCCTTCTTTAACCTCGCGTGTAAGCGGAGTGATGCGATGTTCTTTTAACTTTGCCGTAATGAGTGCAAGGGTCAACGCAGAACCATAAATAGCGATATCACCACGTTCTCGCAATAAATACGGAACAGCTCCGATATGGTCTTCATGACCGTGTGTTAAAAAGATGCCTATGACATCAGCCAAGCGATCTCGTATGTAAGAAAAATCAGGAAGAATTAAATCGATGCCTGGTTGATTATCTTCAGGAAATAACACACCGCAGTCCACGATTAACAGCTTTGATTTATATTCAAAGACAGTCATATTTCGGCCAATTTCAGTCAGGCCACCGAGTGCGACTATGCGCAAACCACCATCAGCTAACTTTGGCGGAGTACTTAAATTTGGATGTGGATGATTCATTAGTTAACTGCAACGCCACCGGCACGTAGATCTTCACGCAGTTGTGCGATCTGTGCATCAGTAGCATCGACTAGAGGAAGACGAGTGTGGCCACCAGGTAGGCCCATTAATGTAAGCGCGGCCTTTGTCAGAATCGCACCTTGTGTTCGGAAGGTTCCTGTGTAGACAGGTAGCAACTTCTGGTGGATCTCTAAGGCACGCGCCGTATTTCCAGCAAACCAAGAATCTAATAAATCACGCAAATCTTTTCCGACCGTGTGACCACAGACAGATACAAATCCAACTGCGCCAACTGAAAGAAGTGGCAAGTTAAGAATGTCATCACCTGAATAAACAGGAATTCCGCAACGCTTAATAACCCATGAAGTCGATGCAACATCTCCCTTTGCATCCTTTAGAGCAACAATCCGTGGGTGCTCCGAGAGTCGAACAATTGTGTCTGGCTCGATTGGAACACCTGTGCGACCAGGAATGTCATACATCATCATTGGAAGCTCAGTTGCATCTGCAACAGCGCGGAAGTGAGCTTCGATTCCAGCCTGTGGTGGTTTGTTGTAATACGGAGTAACTACAAGCAAGCCATCTGCTCCTGCTTTTTCTGTGCGCTTAGCTTGGTTGATGGAGTATTCAGTTTCATTATCGCCAGCACCAGATAGAACTTTGATCGAAGATCCAACTGTGTTTCTTACAACGCGAATGATCTCCTCTTTTTCAGAGGACTTAGTCGTTGGGGCTTCACCAGTTGTCCCATTAACCACGATTCCATCGTGGCCATTTGCTGCAAGGTGAGCCGCAATTGTTTCAACGCCCGCCCAATCGATTGCGCCATCTTTTTTGAAGGGCGTGACCATTGCGGTCAGTAGCCGTCCAAATGGAGGTGCGATTGTCATGCGGTGAACTCTACCCGTTTTAAGGGGCGACTCGTCCAGACTTTTCGAAGGCTGCGTATGTAAGTGGCATCAATTTCGCAAATTCTGCTTCCATTTTCTCGGCAACCATCTCGATTTCACGTTGAGGATAGCTAGGAAAATGTGAACCTTCGCGGGCGGTACGCAAGGACAAGAAGTTCATCAAGGCGCGAGCGTTCATTGATACATACATTGATGAATACGTTGCAACAGGCAAAACTACGCGGGCGACTTCACGAGCAACGCCAACTTCTAACATCTTTTGATAACTCTCGTATGCAACCACGTACGCTTCCTTCATCGCTGCAACTGTGACATCAAATTGCTCTTTAGTTCCATCAACAAATGTGTACGCACCAGTCTTACCAACTTGAATCAGTTTGCGTTCAGCAGATGGAATATAGAAAACAGGACGTAGTTCGCGGTAGCGGCCACTTTCTTCATTGTATGAAGCGATGCGGTGGCGCATGAATTCACGGAATACAAAAATTGGTGCGGACACAAAAAATGTCATAGATGTGTGTTCGAAAGGAGAACCATGGCGTTCACGCGCAAGGTAGTTAATCAATCCTGCAGAACGAGCTGGATCCTCTCCAATTTCTTCCATCGATTGTTCACCAGCTGTTGACACCCGGGCAGCCCAAATAACATCTGCATCACTTGCACTCGCCTTGACCAATTCAACAGTCACATCATCGCGGTAAATAATTTCTTCACTCATGGTCGCACCCTATCTAGTAGCCCCTAGCAGCCCTTGGATTTATACGGCACAATGACCGCGTGTCCAAGGTTGCTTCCACCACATTGCGCGATTCGCTCAGTGTTTCACTGACGGTTGGCGCATACGGGGTGGCTTTTGGTGCTGCGGCAGTGGCTAACGGCTTTACCGTTTTACAAAGTTGCATGCTTTCATTATTGACTTTTTCTGGCGCATCACAGTTCGCGGTAATTGGTGTACTAGGAGCCGGCGGTTCTGCATTAAGTGGAATTGCAACTGCATCTTTATTGGGAGTTAGAAACGCGTTGTATGGAGTCATCATGGCTCCCCGACTTAAAGTTTCTGGATTAACTCGTATTGTTGCTGCACAAATAACTATTGATGAATCAACAGCGGTTGCACTTGGCCAAGAGCCTCGCGGCATCGACGCCATGCGCAAAGGTTTTTGGTACACAGGTATTGGTGTTTTTGTATTCTGGAATCTCTTCACATTGGCCGGTGCGCTAGGTGCTCAAGCAATGGGCGATATTCGCGCATTTGGACTTGATTCCGCGGTTCCAGCAGCATTTTTGGGATTAGTGTGGCCACGATTAACAGGAAAGTTTGAGCGTGTGTTGGCTGTTGGCTGCGCACTCTTCGCAATCGTTATGACCCCAATTATGCCTGCGGGTCTTCCCATCATTGCAACTGCATTTATCGCAATAGTGATCGGACTCAAACGATGAGTTCATTCTGGATTGCCACAATAGGTACTAGCGTCATTGCATTTGCGCTCAAGTTCTCAGGTCACTCTGTGCCGGAACGCTGGCTTTCACACCCAAAGATTCAACGCATCAACGCACTTATTCCAATTGCATTGCTCAGCGCGTTGGTTGCCGTTCAGTCTTTTTCCGAAAAATCAAAGCTCATGGTTGACCAACGACTAGTTGGTTTATCCGTGGCAATCATTGCGCTATTTCTTAAGGCGCCATTTCCAGTTGTAGTACTTTCAGCTGCTGTTTCATCTGCGGCTGTATATCGCTGGTTTTAGATAATTCCTAGCGAGACAAGCTTTGCCTTCAGATCATTATCTGATGGCTCAGTTAGATGTGTTCCGTCAGAGAAAACAATCACTGGAATTGACTTAGCTCCACCATTAATTTCGATGACCTTGTCAGCAGCTGTTAAATCTGAATCTGTATCAATTAGTGTGTATTCGACATTAAGTTCTTCAAATAAGCGCTTTGAACGTCGGCAATCTCCGCACCAGTCGGCGCCGTACATTGTGATTTGATCTTTTGACATGCGTTGCTCCTTACATGAACTTGTCTAGGCCATGAATTAGGCCTGGATGATTAATAATTTTTCGTACTCCAAGAATAACGCCTGGCATAAATCCTGCACGGTCAATTGAATCGTGACGAATTGTTAAGGTCTCCCCTGATCCGCCAAACAAAACCTCTTGATGCGCAACTAATCCACGAGCACGAACTGAGTGCACGGGAATATCTCCCACTAACGAGCCACGTGCACCCTCTAAAGAAGTAGTTGTGGCATCTGGCATTGCGCCAAGTCCAGCCTCTTTTCGAGCGGCGGTCATTAATTCTGCAGTGCGCGCTGCGGTTCCTGAAGGAGCATCTACCTTTGCAGGGTGATGAAGTTCGATAATTTCCGCTGATTCAAAGTATTTAGCTGCCTTTGCAGCAAACTCCATCATTAATACCGCGCCTATTGCAAAGTTCGGTGCAATCAAGACACCAACCGTTGGATTTGCTACTAACCAACCCTTAACTGTTGCAAGCTTGGCGTCATCAAATCCTGTAGTACCAACAACAACATTGATTCCGTTGTTTACCAAAAATTCTAAGTTCTTCATCACGCTATCTGGAGTTGTAAAGTCAACAACTACGTGTGCACCAGAATCCTTAAGTTGATCAAGTGAATCTCCCAGATCAAGGGATGCAACTAGCGCTAAGCCTTCGGCAGCTTCAACAGCCTTAACAACCTCAGAACCCATTCGTCCACGAGCACCTAACACTGCAACATTGATCATGCGCTTAACACCTTCTCGAATTTCGACTCAGACTTAAATGGACCTACAAGTGCAAGCGTAGGCGTTTTTGTTAAGAAGTCGCTGGCAATTTCCTTGATGTCTGTCGAATTGACAGCTGAAATTGCCTTCAAGATTTCATCAAAGCCCATGATGTGGCCATAGACAATCTCGTTTTTACCGATGCGGCTCATGCGTGAGCCTGAATCTTCTTGGCTCAAAACAAGTGATCCTCGGACGGCGCCCTTAGCTCGTTCGATTTCTTCATGAGTCATTCCATTATTAGCAACATCTGCCAAGACTTCACGAATGATTTCAACAACTTCTATCGCCTTCGATGGATTACACCCTGCATAAAAACCTATTTGACCACTACCTGCGAACTGCTGGGCATATGCGTAAACCGAGTATGCAAGACCGCGCTTTTCGCGAATTTCCTGGAATAAACGGGATGACATTCCACCACCGAGGGCTGATGCCAAGATTCCCATTGCAAAGCGGCGATCATCGTGGCGTGCAACGCCTTCCATTCCGTAAAACATATGAGCTTGTTCAGTTGGTCGTGTAATTAAGCCCACTGATTGCTGCGCACTTTTCTTAACAGGTGTGCTTGCGCGAATAACTGGCGCACCCTTTACATCTAAGAAGCCATCTTTAGAAAGTGCGGCTTCAACCATTGCAACAACTTTTTTATGCTTAATGTTTCCTGCAACGGCCACGACTAAATCCTGTGGCAGATAGCGCTTCTTATAGTAATTAAATACAGCATTGCGGGACATAGATTTGATTGAATCAATCGTTCCCAAAATCGGGCGTCCCAATGGGGTGTCACCGTAATAGGTTTCGGCATATAGGTCATGTACCAAATCGCTAGGGTCATCATCGCGCATGGCTATTTCTTCAAGTACAACTTTGCGTTCAGCATCAACATCTAAAGCTGTCACAATCGAAGATGTAATTAGATCTGAAATCACATCGATTGCCATGGGTAAGTCAGTATCAATGACGCGCGCATAGAAGCAGGTGTATTCCTTGCTGGTAAATGCGTTCATCTCGCCACCAACAGATTCGATAGATGAAGAAATTTCTAAGGCATTACGTCGTTTTGTTCCTTTAAACAGTAAATGCTCTAGAAAGTGAGAAGCCCCAGCAACAGCCGAGGTTTCATCACGCGATCCAACATTTACCCAAATACCGATCGCGGCGCTGCGTACCGAAGGAACTTCTTCAGTAACGATACGCAGACCGCTAGGTAAAACTGAACGACGATCGCTCATTTATTCAGCTGAACCAGTAGTTCCATCTTCAAGTACAGGAACCAAAGACAACT
>CAIXVA010000145.1 GCA_903922745.1 uncultured Actinomycetes bacterium | reverse complement strand
TCTGTGATTACAGAAAACACGAAAGTTGTTGCCCTCACCCATCAATCAAATGTCTTGGGCACAATCAATCCCCTCAAAGCAATAGTGGCTCGTGCACATGAAGTTGGCGCAGTTGTTGTGCTTGATGCATGTCAATCAGCTCCCCATATGCCAATTGATGTGAAAGAGCTTGATGTTGATTTTCTAGTGTTCTCGGGTCACAAAGCTTTAGGTCCAACAGGTGTTGGCGTGTTATGGAGTTCTTTACTTGATGATCTACCTCCATTTCTTTATGGCGGTTCAATGATCGAATCCGTAACGATGACATCGGCAACATGGGCACCGGCACCCCGTAAATTTGAAGCTGGAGTGCCCAACATGGCACAAGCTGTTGGTCTCGGCGCAGCAATTGATTATTTGGTCGGCGTTGGAATGAAGAATGTTCATGATCATGAAGTCGTACTGACTAAGTATTTAATTGAAAAATTGCTTCAAGTTCCAGGTCTTAAAATCGTTGGACCCACCGACCTTGATTCTCGTGGCGGAACAGTTTCATTTACTGTGGGAGATATTCATCCACATGATTTAGGTCAGTATGTCGATAGCCAAGGAGTGGCAGTTCGTACAGGGCATCACTGCGCTTGGCCATTAACTCGTAAGCTTGGAGTTCCAGCAACTACTCGTGCTTCACTGTATTTGTATAACGATGAATCAGATTGTGATGAATTATTTGATGCAATCCTTGGCGCACAGAAATATTTTGCATAATGGAATTAGATAGCTTGTACCAAGAAGTGATTTTGGATCACTATAAGCATCCTCTCAACAAGGGTCTGTCTGATTCATATGGAGCGCAGGTCCATCACGTCAATCCAAGTTGTGGTGATGAGATCACTCTCAATGTCACAGCAGAAGATGGGATTATTAAGAGCATTACGTGGGATGGCGTTGGCTGTTCAATTTCTCAGGCGAGTGTTTCAATTGCAAGTGATTTACTTGTCAATAAGAGCTTCGCTGAGGCCAATTCCATACTTAGCGAATTCAGCGAACTGATGCAGAGTAAGGGAACAAAACAAGGAAATCCCGATGTTCTCGAAGATGCTGTAGCCCTCGCAGGAGTCTCCAAGTTCCCAGCTCGCATCAAATGCGCATTATTGGGCTGGATGGCGTTTAAGGATGCAGCGGTTAGAATTAATACAACAACTGAGGGAGAGTAGCAATGGCGACAAGTGTTGATGATGTAACAGAGGCGATGAAGGATGTTGTAGATCCTGAACTCGGTATCAATGTTGTAGACCTAGGACTTATCTACGATGTGATGGTTGATGAAGCCAACATTGCGATCCTCAACATGACTCTGACATCTGCTGCCTGTCCATTACAAGATGTCATCGAAGATCAAACACGCGCAGCTTTAGCTGGAATGACAACAGATGTAAAAATAAATTGGGTGTGGATGCCGCCTTGGGGTCCAGACAAGATTTCTGATGATGGAAGAGAACAGCTGCGCGCTCTCGGCTTTACTGTTTAATTATGTCAATGCATGCAGCGTGGATGACCCACCGCTCAATGACAGCTGATCCTTCTGTAAAGGAACAGAAATTAAAGCCAGGCACCGTAAAACGTATTTTCAAGTTTGCTCTGCCATACCGAACTAACATCCTTATTTTCCTAGCCACAGTTGTGGTTGATGCAGCTTTGGTAGTTGCAACTCCGCTGCTACTTAAGCGATTAATTGATGATGGAGTTATTCCAAAAGATGGCGCTGTTGTAACGAAGTTAGCGATTATCGTTGGTGCACTTGCAGTAGCAGATGCAGGATTTAATATGCTTGGGCGATATTTTTCTTCTCGAATTGGTGAAGGCCTGATTTATGACCTTCGTTCACTTGTCTTTGCACATGTACAAAAGCAATCAATAGCTTTCTTCACACGTACCCAGACCGGCGCATTAATTTCACGTATCAATTCAGATGTAATCGGTGCCCAGCAAGCATTTACTGCCACTCTTTCAGGAGTCGTCAGTAATGTCGTTAGCTTGGTCCTAGTCGGTGTAACCATGATGATCCTTTCCTGGCAGATCACGATCTTTTCCTTGATACTGCTTCCATTGTTTTTAATTCCAACAAAATGGGTCGGTCGCAAACTTCAGGCATTAACCAGAGAGTCATTTAATGTGAACGCTGAAATGTCTAGCACCATGACTGAACGGTTCAATGTTTCGGGAGCCATGTTGGTCGCCCTTTACGGTGAGCCAGACCGCGAGCGTGAATATTTCCGAAGTCGCGCACGTCGAGTAGCCGACATTGGTATCAAGATGGCGATGCTCAACAGATTGTTTTTTATCGCACTCACTAGCGTTGCAGCAGTTGCCACAGCATTTGCTTATGGAATAGGTGGACATTTAGCAATTAGTGGGGGAGTAACGGTCGGAACTTTGCTTGCTATCACAGCTTTGTTAGCACGCTTATATGGTCCACTTACTGCTCTTTCAAATGTTCGTATTGATGTAATGACATCGTTAGTTTCATTCGAACGTGTCTTTGAAGTTCTGGATCTTGAGCCAATGGTCAAAAACCGTGATGGCGCAAAAGTTCTTGTTACAAAGGAACCTCGAATTGAATTTAGCGGCGTTAGTTTTTCTTACCCTCGAGCTGAGGAAATTTCTCTTGCTTCACTTGAATCTGCCGCAAAGGCGGAGACAGTTCAGAGCGGTCAAGTTTTGCGCAATCTTTCCTTTGTTGCAGAACCCGGCACTATGACAGCTTTGGTGGGTCCATCAGGTGCGGGTAAAACGACGATTAGCGCTTTGTTACCACGTCTTTACGATGTCACCGATGGCGCAATCACAATTGATGGAAATGACATTCGTGACTTAACTCTTGAATCTTTGCGTCAGTCAATTGGCGTTGTTATGCAAGATGCTCATTTATTTCACGAATCGATTGCAGAAAATTTACGCTATGCAAAGCAGGATGCGACGCCAGCGGAAATGCAAGCGGCCTGCGAAGCTGCCCAGATATGGAAGCTGATTGATTCATTACCTAATGGCTTGGACACGATGGTGGGAGAACGCGGGCATAGACTTTCAGGTGGAGAAAAGCAGCGCCTTGCAATTGCACGGCTCTTACTTAAGTCCCCTTCAGTTGTCATTCTCGATGAAGCTACAGCGCATTTAGATTCTGAAAATGAACAGCTAGTTCATGCTGCACTTCAGACCGCGCTAAAGGGACGAACAAGCATTGTTATTGCACACCGGTTAAGCACTGTGCGCGATGCAGACCAAATTCTTGTTCTTGAAAAGGGCTCGATCGTTGAACGCGGTAAGCATGATGAGCTAGTTGCTAAGGGTGGACTTTATTCTGAGCTGTATAACAGACAAGATCTAACGGGTGCGACGAATCAAGATTCGCCCGTAAATAACTAAGCAACCGAAGAAGATCCATTGCAAGGCATATGCCATATGAGGACCATCGCTCAACTCGGGTAGCTGCGCATTTACCTTGGGTGTGAGTGATGGATCCGAACCCGACAAAAGATCAATGTAGAACTTTTCGGTATTGAGTTGTGATTGGGCATTAAGTTCTGAAACCAATCCTTGACCTTTACCAGGCAATGCAAAGAATGATCCACGAGGTAATGATGAATCAAGACGCAAGCGACCTGTGATTGAAACCGTTCCCATTGGTAATGGAGTTACCACTGGTGGAGTCGTCGCTGTTGCACCTGCTTCAACCCACCCTCGATCTACCCAGAAATTTTTACTGTCATTTGAAGTGAAGAGGGTTAATACTTCGTATCCATACTTGCCTTCGTTGTATCGATTACGCAATAAAATCTGCTTTTCATTATTGAAGGTTCCCGAGGTTGAGATGCTTTGCCATTCATAATCAGAAAGAGTTGATTTAACCTGGCTTAACTCAATTGCAGATTTGGAGATCCGCTGTTCGATAATTGTGTTTCGAGCATGTCTATCAACTCCTCGGTGGTATTGCCATTGCGCTGCCCAAGCACACAGCAGGATAAGCAACAGGGCGACAAAAGATTTGAAGAGAGCCCATGGCTCCTTAGATTTAACCTCTGAAAACATGATTAATTGAGTTCGAAAGGCTTATCTTCTACAACATCTGCGCCACGAGTAACTGTCTCGCGACCAGCATTAGCTATGACAACAGCAAAATAAGGAAGAGTGACAGCACCTAGTAGTGAAAACCAACGATAAGGACTTGGCAAAATAACTGTCAAAATGAAACACGCAGTACGAATCATCATAGAGATGAAGTATCGCTTCTGACGACCAGCTTGATCACGGGTAAGAGCGTTTGGGGCGCTGGTGATGTCGTAAATCTTCTTCTCTTTGGCCATGTGAGCAAGGGTAGTGCTCGGCGCGCACCTTCGCTTCTTTTGTTTACTCAAAGGTAGCCAGTAGGTTTTGACCATGAGTTCAATTGCCGTAGTAACAGGCGGAAATCGCGGAATTGGATTGGCGATCGCTCACTCCCTTAAATCTGCTGGCCACGATGTTGTTGTCACCTACCGCAGTGGAAATCCTCCCGCTGGATTCAAATCTGTGCAGATGGATGTCACCAATACAGACAGTGTTGAAGCAGGATTTAATTCAATCGAAGAACAATGGGGAACCGCCGAAATTATCGTTGCAAATGCAGGCATCACGAAAGATGGCCTAGTTATGCGAATGAGCGATGAAGATTTTGAATCTGTCATTGATGCAAATCTGACCGGTGCGTTTCGTGTTGCTCGCCGTGCAACAAGAGGTTTGTTGAAGTTAAAACGTGGTCGATTGATCTTTGTTGGTTCAGTCGTTGGGGCCGTCGGATCTGCCGGACAAGTGAACTATTCGTCGTCAAAGGCAGGCTTGGTAGGAATGGCCCGTTCTTTTGCTCGCGAACTTGGTAGTCGTGGCATCACAGCTAATGTGATCGCTCCAGGCTTTGTTGAAACAGATATGACTGCAACACTGGATGAAAAACGACGTAGTGAGATTGCAGGGTCAGTACCTCTTGGGCGTTTTTGTACAGCAGAAGAAATAGCCGATGTCGTTACATTTATCGCATCACCACAAGCAAGTTATATCTCTGGTGCTTTGATTCCAGTGGATGGCGGATTAGGAATGGGGCACTAAGTGGGAATACTCGACGGGAAAAAGATTCTGGTAACTGGTGTTTTAACTGATGCCTCAATTGCATTTCATATTGCTCGCCTTGCACAAGAACAAGGTGCCGATGTAATCCTGACTGGATTCGGTCGTGCTTTGTCATTGACTACTCGTATTGCAGGACGGCTTCCAAAACCATGTCCCATCATTGAATTGGATGTAACAAGTGAGGCTGATCTTGCTGCACTTGAATCACGGGTTCGTGAGCACTTCCCTGAAGGTCTAGATGGTGTTGTTCACTCAATTGGTTTTGCGCCAGAAGCAGCACTTGGTGGTAACTTTTTAAATACCCAATGGGAAGATGTTGCTACTGCAATTCAGGTTTCTGCCTTCTCGCTCAAGTCGTTAACTATGGCTGCTCGTCCATTATTTAATGGTGCAGGATCTGTCGTTGGTCTCGATTTCGATGGACAGGTTGCCTGGCCAAAATATGACTGGATGGGTGTTGCCAAAGCTGCATTGGAATCAACATCTAGATATCTAGCTAAGGATCTTGGTCCGGAAAATATTCGCATCAACTTGGTTGCCGCTGGCCCGATCCGCACTATTGCTGCAAAATCGATTCCAGATTTCGAGCGTTTTGAACATCTGTGGGATGAGCGCTCTCCAATGCGTTGGGATGTCAATGATCCAGTTCCAGCAGCTCAAGCTGTTGTCGCTCTGCTGTCTGATTGGTTCCCAAAGACGACCGCTGAAATTATTCACGTTGATGGCGGCTTCCACGCCATGGGCGGCTAGTTTTCGCGGGATCTAACGCTCGATTTCACCTTTTCACCCTTGTACGGGTAATCTTTGCCCCAGACCAGTGGCGTTACAACCACTGCAAGAGGAGTTACCGCTCCCACCTTCATCGCCACTAGTGCGGGCTGGTTTGTCGGATAAGAGAATTAACTTCTCTTGCCCTTGCGGTTTTCTTTTGCAGCGCTGTAACACCAAAGCGTTAACGAACCGAAGGAGCACAAAGTCACCACTGAACCGCGCATCAATGATCGAATTCGCACACCCGAAATTCGTTTGATCGGTTATACCGGCGAGCAAGTTGGAGTTGTAGATATCGATACAGCGTTAAAGATGGCAGATGAAGTTGGTCTCGACCTAGTCGAAATCGCGCCAGATGCTAATCCACCCGTTTGCAAGATCATGGACTTCGGAAAGTACAAGTACGAAGTTGCACAGAAGGCACGGGAAGCGCGTCAGAACCAGACCCACATTGTGGTGAAGGAAGTGCGTTTGACACCAAAGATCGAAAACCATGACTACGAAACAAAGCGCAGTCAGGTTGAGAAGTTTCTTAAAGGTGGCGACAAGGTAAAGGTGACAATGAAGTTCCGCGGACGCGAACAAACGCGACCTGAGTTGGGATACAAGATGTTGCAACGTCTTGCAGAAGACATTGCAGAAGTTGGTTTTGTTGAGTTTGCTCCTAAGCAAGAGGGACGAAACATGACAATGGTTCTTGGTCCAACTAAGAAGAAGACAGAAGCAGTTGCAGAAGCAAAGGCAGCACGCAAGGCGAAAGCCGAAGCTGCTGCAGAAACCATCGAGTAAGGGAACATAACCATGCCAAAGATGAAAACACACAGCGGTGCGAAGAAGACCTTCCGCATCACAGGTTCTGGAAAGGTTATGCACGAGCGCGCTGGAAAGCGCCACTTGCTCGAGCGTAAATCTTCACGAGTAACACGTCGTCTATCGACAGAGTCAGCTGCAAAGCCAACTGTCGCAGTAACAGCCAAGCGCATGCTTGGTTTGAAGTAAGGAGCGGTTAAATGAGAGTAAAGCGCGGAGTCCACGCAGCCAAGAAGCGTCGTACAACTCTAGAACGTGCAAGCGGTTACCGCGGGCAACGTTCACGTCTTTTCACAAAGGCGAAAGAGCAAGTTACGCACTCTATGGTTTATGCATTTAATGACCGTAAAGATAAGAAAGGCGATTTCCGTCGTCTATGGATCCAACGCATCAACGCAGGTTGCCGCGAACACGGTCTTACATACAACCGTTTCATCCAGGGCCTAAAGGCTTCAGGTGTTGAGGTTGATCGTCGTGTCCTATCAGAGCTTGCAACAAATGATCCTGCAACATTCAAGACACTTGTTGATGTAGCTCGCAAGAGCCTTGCAGCACTCTAAGTTCCAATAATGATTGAGAGCCTTAACTCGCCACATGTTGCGCGGGTTAAGGCTCTTATTGGTTCTAGGGG
>CAIXVA010000144.1 GCA_903922745.1 uncultured Actinomycetes bacterium | reverse complement strand
TCAAGAACTGGCACATGCACAGCCTAAAGGTAGGCTTGCCTTCTTACCAATTGACGCCAACAGACCTCTCGGAAAGGCCATCTACAACGTGTCTCTCAACCCAAACAAGTCTCGCAAACCTTTCGCCCTCGCAGTCCTAGTAGTAATCGTCTGGTTTGCCATCACCGGCATTTTCGGTCCGCTCTTTGGCAAGCTCTCTTCTGTACAGGAAAACAACAACTCTTCCTTCCTGCCAAAGGGCGCAGAAGCTACATTGGCCGCAGATGAGGTTGCGAAGTTTTCGGGCAAAGATTCTTTTAATTTTCCAACATTGATTTTGTTTGAAGGAAAGGCAACCCCAGAAACTTTTGCCGCGATCAATGCGCATCTATCAACAGTTGGTGGATTAACTCTTGCTGGGACTGATTCAAAGATTTCAGATTTCTTGGCTCCAGGACAACAAATTTCCGTCTTTCCTTCACAAGATGGTCAAGCGATTTTGGCAAATATTCCGCTCGATGGAAATTCCATAGCTAAAACTCTTTCAAACGATAAGCCCGTTTTACCCGCGGTTGTAGAAGCACTTCGTGCTGATATCAAACCGGTAGCGGAGGCCAACGGTTTAACTCATTATGTAACTGGTCCAGGTGGATTACTTGGCGACTTATTTGGAGCTTTTGGAACTCTTGACTCTTCATTGCTGCTTACAACATTAGGTGTTGTGGCGCTGATTTTAATTGTTGTCTATCGCTCACCGATTTTGTGGATTATTCCGCTGCTCTCAGCGTTGTTCGCACTCTCGACAGCAGGTGGAATTGTTTACATTCTTGCTAAGCACAACATTATTGATGTTGACGGACAATCACAGGGAATTCTTTCGGTTTTGGTGATTGGTGCAGCAACGGATTATGCACTTTTGCTGATTGCGCGCTATCGCGAAGAGCTACATCTTCACGAGAGCCGCTTTGATGCAATGAAAGCTGCGTATAAGGGCGTATGGGAGCCAATCCTTGCCTCAGGTTCGACGGTATCTATTTCGCTATTAATCTTATTGTTTAGTCAGCTAACAAATACCGCGGGCCTTGGACCAATTGGTGCCATAGGCGTTGTCTGCTCAATGATCACGATTCTTACATTGTTGCCTGCACTGTTGTTGGTATTTGGACGTTGGATTTTTTGGCCACGACGCCCATTATTTGATGGTGATGATCATGTGATGTCAGGTATGTGGTCCAAGGTCGGAAATACTATTGGGAAAAATCCGCGAAAAGCATGGATGATTTCAGGCTCGGTTTTGTTAATTTTTGCCTTTGCATCAACGACATTAAAAGCCGATGGAATCGGTACTGTCGATACCTTCACTGGCAAACCAGAATCAGTTGTAGGACAGAAACTTCTTGAAACTCACTTTCCAGGAGGACAAGGCGATCCAACTCAGATCGTAGTTGCACAGGACAAACTAGATGAACTCGCAATGCGTCTTTCTTCAGCACCAGGTGTTACTAATGTTGCTCCGCAAATGGACCCTACAAATCCATCGGCGGTCCATGTTGTTGGCGGTAAAGTGATTCTCAACGTAACTCTGGATAAGGCCCCAGATAGCGTCGAAGCCGGAAATGACATTCCGAAGATACGTCAGATTGCACACGCGACGGATGCGACATCTCTAGTCGGCGGAACAAGTGCTGTGTACTTTGATGTTCGTACCGCAAATAACCGTGATAATAAAACAATCATTCCGATAATTCTGTTTGTAATTACATTGATTCTTGGATTGTTATTACGCAGTATTTTAAGTGCCATTGTTCTATTAGGAACGGTAGTTCTTTCATACTTTGCAACACTTGGCGTATGCGCGCTTGTCTTTAATCATATATTTGGGTTTGCAGGGGGAGATAACTCATTCCCATTGTTTGCCTTCATTTTCTTGGTTGCGTTAGGTATTGATTACAACATCTTCCTAATGACTCGTGTTCGTGAAGAGTCTCAGAAAATTGGAACGAGAGCTGGAGTAATAAAGGGTGTAACGGTTACAGGTGCAGTGATCACATCTGCTGGAATTGTCCTTGCTGCAACATTTGCAGTTCTTGGATTATTGCCATTAGTGCCTCTGGCCGAACTTGGATTTGCTGTTGCCTTTGGAGTCTTACTCGACACCATTATTGTTCGTTCCATTTTGGTACCGGCACTTGTTCATGAGATTGGCCCTAAAATATGGTGGCCATCTAAATTGCAGGACAAGTAATAATGGCATTGCGTGTAGGTATCGCCGGATATGGCTTGGCCGGGCGATATTTTCACGCACCATTGCTTAAGGGCTGTGGCTTTAATGTCGTAGTAATCCAAACAAGTAATGTGGAACGTTCGGGCCATGCACTGTCAGATTTTCCCAACACAACAGTTGTTTCAACAATTGAAGAGCTGGTTTCACATCAACTTGATCTCGTGGTCGTCGCTTCTGCAAACTTAGTTCATGCAAAGCACGCAATCGCCGCGATAAATGCTGGAATACCGGTAGTCGTAGACAAGCCGATGGGACGCACATTGGCCGAAACCCAAGAAATTGTTAATGCGGGCGAATCCGCGGGTGTGGGCATATCAACTTTCTTTAATCGTCGCTGGGATAGTGATGCTTTAACCATTAAGAGCGTCCTGGCAAGTGGAGTTC
>CAIXVA010000143.1 GCA_903922745.1 uncultured Actinomycetes bacterium | reverse complement strand
GTAAATGTCACTTGCAGGAAAGCGCATCTTCATTACAGGCGGATCCCGTGGAATTGGTTTAGCTATTGCATTGCGTGCTGCACGAGACGGTGCATCGATTGCTATTGCCGCAAAGACATCTGATCCCAATCCAAAATTACCCGGCACCATTCACACAGCTGCGGCTGAGATCGAAGCAGCCGGCGGTAAAGCACTTGCAATTCAATGCGATCTACGTGATGAGTCACAGATCGAAGCCGCTGTTAATCAAGCAGCTGAAGCCTTTGGTGGCATAGATATTCTGATCAACAATGCAAGTGCAATTAACTTAACTCGCACTGATCAAACTCCAGCTAAGCGCTTTGATTTGATGTTTGATGTCAATGTTCGTGGAACATTTTTGACGTCACAAGCGGCACTTCCACATCTGCGAAAGTCAGCTGCCGAGGGAAGAAACCCCCACATTTTGAACCTGTCACCACCTTTGTCTATGAAGCCGATCTGGTTTAAGAACCATGTGGCTTACACGATGGCAAAGTATGGAATGAGTATGTGCGTATTAGGTATGGCTGAGGAATTTAAACGCGATGGCATTGGCGTAAATGCATTGTGGCCACGCACAGTGATTGATACAGCCGCCCTTCAAATGATTCCAGGAATCGACGCCGCAGCTGGGCGTACTCCAGAAATTTTGGCAGATGCGGCTTACATCATTTTTAACCGTGACGCCAAAGAGTGCACAGGTAACTTCTTTGTTGATGACCTTTTGTTGGCCAGTGAGGGAATTACCGATCTCGAGAAATATTCGGTAACACCTGGTACCAAGGATTTCCTTCTTGATTTCTTTCTAGACTAAACTGCAGCCATGCGTAAATTACTATTGTCCGTAGTTGTTACTGCCCTCGCACTTTTATCGAGTCCCGTTGCGTTGGCACACGGTGAAATCGTTTCGACCTCGCCGGAGCAATACACAAATGCGGCCCCAATTCCTACACAGGTATGGATCCAATTTGATGGCAATTTACAAACTCTTGACGGTCAAGCGATCAACACAATTGATGTGGTTGATTCAACAGGCTTAACTGTTAGTTTTGGAGATCCAGTAATTGAAGGTGGCAAAATAACTACGAAGCTTTCCGGACAGAGTGCGCCAGGAGTTTTTACAGTTAACTATCGAATAGTTTCAGAAGATGGGCATCCAGTTGAAGGCAGTTACACCTTTAACGCATCACCTGATTATTCAGCAACGCCAATTGCTACAACAAGTGCACCGAAGGCAAAGTCTTCGCTTAATATCGGTGGAGCAGTCATGATTTTCTTTCTGGCAGTGTTTGGCATCGGACTGCTGGTAAAGCGCAAGAATGAGAAGAAATAGGAATGCCCGCTTTTGATCTAGAGATCAACGGTCCAAACACAATTCAAGATTCGGAACGTAAAGGGACGGCTCGATCCTTGTTCTGGCCTTGGGCTGGAGCAAATGTCTCGCTTTTGGCACTTTCCTATGGTGCATTCTTCTTAGGTTTTGGAATTTCATTCAAACAGGCAACCCTCGCGGCGATTATTGGAACCATTGCTTCTTTCCTCTTAGTTGGTGTTAGTTCATTGGCCGGAAAACGTTCCAATGCACCAACCATGGTTTTAACACGAGCGTCCTTTGGAGTTAGAGGAAGTCTTCTTCCTGGCGCGCTTTCATATTTGATTTTTGTTGGCTGGGAAACGGTATTAGTTTCCTTAGCAACCCTTGCAACAGGAACCGTGTTTACCCGAATTGGGGGAGTTGACCACAATGTGGCACTTGTAATTGGCTTTGTAATTGCCGTGTCATTAACTGTCTTTGGTGGAGTTTTGGGATTTACCGTCATCATGAAATTGCAGAAAATCCTTACAGTTGTAACAGTGGTCATGACAGTTGTTTATGTTGGGCTAACAATCGATTCAGTCAATTGGGGCGCAGTAACAGCTATCAAAGATGGCTCGACACAAGGATTTATCGGTGCATTGATTTTTGGTGTGACGGGCATTGGGTTGGGTTGGGTCAATTGCGCCGCTGATTACTCTCGCTATCTTCCACGTGCAGTTTCTAGCAAAGCGGTTGTTGGATGGACAGTTTTCGGAGCCTCTGTTGTACCTATTGTTTTAGTTATTTACGGGGCAGCATTGTCAGGAAGCAGCAAAGAGCTAAGTGATGCAATAGCAATGGATCCTATTGGCGCGCTAACTTCATTGTTGCCAACGTGGTTCTTGATTCCATTTGCTTTGGTAGCAATTTTAGGTCTTGTTGGTGGCGCCATTTTGGATCTTTATTCTTCAGGACTTGCACTTGTTTCAATCGGGGTACCGATCAAACGGCATCAGGCAGCTGCGATTGATGCAGTCATCATGTTGGCTGGCACTATATACATCGTGTGGTTTGCAGACAATTTCTTCTTTCCATTCCAAGGTTTCCTCATCACATTAGGTGTACCAATTGCAGTGTGGTCAGCAATCTTTGTTGCAGATGTCCTTATGCGAAAGAAGGCATATAGCGAGAATGATTTATATGATCCTCGCGGAATTTACGGCTCAGTTAACAGGAACTCAATTGCACTAATGATTATTGGCTCCATCGTTGGCTGGGGATTTGTGACTAATACATTTGCATCCTGGTTGTCATGGCAGGGGTACTTCTTGGGTGTTATTGGTGGCAAAGATGGAGGTTGGGCCTATTCAAATATTGGCATCGTAATTGCGTTGATCATTGGGTTTGTGGGACACATTGCTTTTGCCAGAAAGACTATTTCGAAGCAGGAGTCCTTCTAAGCCAGATGTATCCGACCACTCCCGAAAGGATTGCTGAGATGAATAACCCCAAGCGAACCTCGTTGAGTTCGCTCTGATTCTTAGCCGCAATTTCAGCAATCACTAAGGAAACCGTCATTCCCATCCCGGCCAAGGCACCAACTCCGCTAATAGCTTTGAGTTGAATATGCGCCTTGCCACCTAGTTTGATCGCAACC
>CAIXVA010000142.1 GCA_903922745.1 uncultured Actinomycetes bacterium | reverse complement strand
ATTAACAAGCAGTTCCGCAAGCGCGCATTAAAGGTGGTTTCAATCGGTTCGAAGGAATCCATTGCTGTAGAAAAATTAAAGGCAGAGTTTGTAAAGGTTGCGCCTGGTCAAGAAGCGGCAGCAATTGCTACACAAGCATTAACAAATAAGTCTGTGATCCTTGTCGGAGAACGTGCTGCTGAAAGCGCTGGTGCATTAAGCGCCGTTGCAGCACTTGCCGATTCAACGGGAGCAAAACTTGCTTGGATTCCACGTCGTGCAGGCGAGCGGGGAGCACTTGAAGCTGGCGCAATCGGAAACGTATTGCCAGGTGGACGTCCAGTAACAGATGCAGCGGCCCGCGTGGATATTGCTGCGCTTTGGAATACAGATTCACTTCCAACAGAAGTCGGCCGCAGTGGTTCACAAATTATTGATGCCGTTAATGCCGGACAGATAGGCGCACTAGTTGTTGGTGGCGTTGATCCACTTGATGTAGATAACAACCAAGCAACCTTGGCAGCACTTGATAAGGCATTTGTTGTTTCACTTGAAATCGCACCAAGTGCGGTCACAGAGCGAGCAAATGTTGTTCTTCCAGTTGCTGCCATTACAGAAAAGTCTGGCTCATTCCTTAACTGGGAAGGGCGCCCGCGTTCATTTGATGCAGCAGTTAGCGACTCACTAAATCGCAGCGATCTTCGAATCCTTTCAATGATTGCTGAAGAAATGGGAATTTCACTGAACTTAGGAACAGTTACAGCAGCCATCAAGGAAATTGCATCAATTGGTAAGTGGGATGGTGCTCGAGTTGCAATCAACAAAGTCAACGCATCAGCACAACCTGCACTCAATGCAGATCAGGCGCTCATTACTTCATGGCGCCGCTTGTTAGATCTTGGCACCTTGCAGCAAGGTGAAGAAAATCTTGCAGGAACCGCTCGTCGCACCGTTGCAGTTATTTCTCCAAAGCGCGCCCAATCAATGGGCGTTATTGATGGAGATCAACTTAAGATCGCAACAGATCAAGGATCGGTAACTCTTTCGGCTCTAGTTGAAAATATTCATGACGATGCAGTGTGGGCGCCACGTAATTCACGCGGATCTCAATTGTTGGTAAACCTAGGCGTCGCACATGGCGCAGTAGTTACGGTGGTGAAGGCATGACAACTGCACAACTCATTGGAGCAGATCCAGGCTGGTTAATCGCAGTAAAGGCGTTGATCGTTTTTGTTTTATGCGTAGTGCTAACTCTGATGTCTGTCTGGGGAGAGCGCCGGCTAGTTGGTCGCATGCAACAGCGTCCTGGCCCAAACCGTGTAGGTCCATTTGGATTGATACAGGCATTGGCTGATGGAGTTAAGTTGGCGTTAAAGGAAGACATCATTCCGACAGCTGCCGACAAGATTGTGTTTGTGTTAGCACCAATTATCAGTGCTACTACCTGTTTTATGTCCTTCGCCGTTATCCCGATTACGGGTGAAGTAACAATGTTTGGTCACAAGACTGCAATGCAGCTAACTGATATTCCAGTTGGTGTTTTATACATTCTTGCCATTGCATCAGTTGGAGTTTATGGAATTGTTTTGGCTGGTTGGTCTTCAGGATCCACCTACCCATTACTTGGCGGGCTTAGATCCAGCGCCCAAGTAATTTCATATGAAATTGCGATGGGTCTTTCTCTTGTTGCCGTATTTATTTATTCCGGATCAATGTCAACTTCTGACATCGTGGCTGCGCAATCTTCATGGTGGTATGCAGTGGTCTTGTTCCCATCATTTGCTATCTACGTGATTTCGATGGTTGGTGAAACTAACCGTGCACCATTTGACCTTGCTGAAGCTGAAGGTGAACTAGTTGGTGGATTCCACACCGAGTACTCATCACTTAAGTTTGCACTCTTCTTCTTGGCTGAGTACGTAAACATCATTGCAGTATCTGCCCTGGCTACAACATTATTCCTTGGTGGCTATAAAGCTCCTCCAGGACTTGGATTTACAGAAAGCTGGCTTGGTGGTTGGTTTACAGCAATCTGGTTCTTCCTCAAAGTCCTTTCTTTCTTCTTTGTCTTTGTTTGGCTACGTGGAACGTTGCCACGTTTGCGTTACGACCAGTTCATGCAATTTGGATGGAAAGTTTTGATTCCAGTTTCGATCTTGTGGATTTTAGTTGTTGCCACACTTCGCTTGCTTTCACTTCAGAACGCATCTAAAGCTGTTGTGATCGCTTTTGCGAGCAGCATCGTTTTCATCATTATGGCGGTAAATATTGGATTTGAATCTGCTAATAAGAAGAAAGCTCAAGCTGTGGCTGATGGTGACAATAAATCATTACCAAAGTTTGCGGTGCCTTCGCTGCCAATGGAAGTTTCGACTATCAATGTTTCACAGAAGGTAGGGGACAACCGTGAGTGAAAACCTAGAGCCGTTAAAGCCAAAAGATCTTGGTATCAACGACGTTGAATTTTATGAAGTCGAACAGACTCCTGCCGTTGGCTTCCTTGGAAGCATGAAGGGGTTCTGGGTTACTTTTTCGACAATCTTTAAGAAGCCTCTGACCGTTGAATATCCTGAAGTAAAGGCGCCTACAGAAGAGCGTTTTCACGGACGTCACCAACTCAACCGCCACCCTGATGGATTAGAAAAATGTATTGGTTGCGAGCTGTGTGCGTGGGCATGTCCAGCAGATGCGATTTATGTTGAAGGCGAAACAAACACTGAAGAAAATCGCATGTCACCAGGAGAGCGTTACGGCAAGGTGTATCAAATTAATTACCTTCGCTGCGTTTTCTGCGGACTATGTATTGAGGCTTGTCCAACTCGCGCGCTAACAATGACCAACGAGTACGAACTTGCAGATGACGCTCGCGCGAAGTTGATCTTTGAAAAGCAGGATTTACTAGCGCCGCTGCGTCAAGGAATGTTGATGCCACCGCATCCAATGTATCCAGACATGACTGACACAAATTATTACAACGGTGATGTTAAGCAGGCTCATCCTTCGCAGGAGGGCAAGTAAGTGTTGCAATTAGCCCTTCAAGTCGGACAGACCGCTAAACCAGAAGCTGTCATGTTCTGGATTCTTGGCCCACTTGCCGTTGTTGCATCACTTGCAATGCTGCTCGTTAAGAAAGCGGTTCATTCGGCAATCTTGATGGCTTTTGTGATGATTATTTTGGCAATCTTTTACATTGCTCAAGATGCTGCATTCTTAGGAATTGTGCAGGTTGTTGTTTATACCGGTGCAGTAATGATGCTGTTCTTGTTCATTTTGATGCTCGTTGGTGTTGATTCAGCTGATTCATTAACCGAAACAATTCGCGGACTTCGCCCCATTGCAATCACAGCAGCAATTGGCTTCGGCGGCTTAATGCTTTCATTATTAGGCCATGCAACTCTTGGTCGCAACGCAGCAGGTTTAGCTCAAGCAAATGCTGATGGCAATGTTCAAGGGTTAGCTAAATTGTTGTTCAGTACTTATGTGTGGCCATTTGAAGTTGTCTCTGCGCTACTGATTACAGCAGCTCTTGGCGCAATGGTCTTAGCGCACAGCCACAACACAATTGTTCGCCCAACTCAACGTCAGCTATCTATTAATCGTTTCCGCGGTGATTCTCTTGGAACGGCAGCAGGACTTCCAGGTCCAGGTGTTTATGCTCGACACAACGCCGTTGATGTTCCGGCCCTGCTCCCAGATGGCACACCTGCTTTGACTTCGGTAAATGCGACGCTTTCGGCACGTGGAGACATGTTGGATTACAAGAAGTTTGATCTCAGCCAAATTAATACCAAGGTTGAGGAGGAAAAGTAATGGATGCATCCAATTACCTATACGTATCAGCACTCTTGTTTACTATCGGAGCAGTCGGAGTTGTTGTTCGCCGCAATGCAATCGTTGTTTTTATGTGTATCGAATTAATGTTGAATGCTGCAAACCTTTCATTCGTCACTTTCTCACGTATCAACGGTGACCTCAACGGTCAGGTAATGGCTTTCTTCACGATGGTCGTTGCAGCTTGCGAAGTTGTAGTTGGTTTAGCAATTATTGTGACGATTTATCGTTCACGCCGATCAGCATCTGTTGATGATGCTAGTTTGTTGAAGCGATAGTCATGAGTACTTCAAACAGCCTTGTTTATTTAATTGCGCTGCCACTGGCAGGTGCAGCTCTCCTTCTCCTCGGCAGACGTCGTACTGATAAGTGGGGACACTTACTCGCAACGGCACTTTCAGCGTCATCATTTGGGGTTGGTCTGTACCAACTCTCTCTGATGCTCGGACGTTCGGATGAGGCTCGACCAATTTCTCAGAAATTATTTGAGTGGATTCATGTAGGCAATTTCAATGTTGATGCCGGTCTTTTGCTTGATCAGCTGTCTATTTGCTTTGTCCTGCTAATTACCGGTGTTGGAACATTGATTCATATCTACTCAATTTCTTATATGTCACATGATCATGATCGCCGCAGATTCTTCGCTTACCTAAACCTATTTATTGCAGCGATGTTGCTACTGGTTTTGGGCAATAGCTACCTCAATTTGTATGTTGGCTGGGAAGGTGTGGGGCTTGCTTCATACCTATTAATTGGTTTCTGGAATCAAAAGCCTGCATATGCAACAGCATCGAAAAAGGCATTTGTCATGAACCGTGTTGGTGACATGGGATTGTCATTTGCGATCATGATCGCTTTTGCAACCATGGGTACGGTGTCATTTTCAGGTGTGGCCGAGCAAGCTCATCACACATCCGAGGCTGCCTTAACAGGTATGGGAATCATGTTGTTAGTTGCTGCAGCTGGAAAATCTGCGCAATTCCCCTTGCAGGCATGGCTAGGCGATGCGATGGCAGGTCCGACTCCGGTGTCAGCTTTGATTCACGCAGCGACAATGGTTACCGCTGGTGTCTACTTAATTACTCGTTCCAACTTTGTATTTGATGCCGCTCCAACAGCCCAGCTTTTGGTTGTAATCGTCGGAGCAATCACACTGATGTTTGGTGCACTTATCGGTACTGCAAAAGATGACATTAAAAAGGCGCTTGCAGCATCAACAATGTCGCAAATTGGCTACATGATTCTTGCAGCTGGCTTAGGTCCAGTTGGTTATGCATTTGCAATCATGCACTTACTGACACACGGTTTCTTTAAAGCTGGGATGTTCCTTGGTGCGGGTTCAGTAATGCACGGAATGAATGATGAAGTAAATATGCGCAAATACGGCGCCCTTCGTAAGTTCATGCCAATTACATTTGCAACATTTGGCCTTGGTTATCTCGCAATTCTTGGTGTTCCACCATTTGCAGGTTTCTATTCCAAGGACATGATTATCGAAACAGCATTTAATGCCGGGGGAGTAAAGGGCATAATTCTTGGAAGCGTTACTTTGCTTGGTGCTGGAATTACTGCTTTCTATATGACTCGCGTAATGATTCTTACCTTTACAGGAACTAAGCGTTGGGACGATGAAGCACACCCACACGAATCACCATGGTTAATGTGGTTACCGATGGCAATTCTTGCAATTGGATCGGTCGCATCTGGATTCTTGCTTTCACGCGGTGATGCACTCGTTAATTGGTTGCACCCATTGTTTGCACATCATGGCGAGCACGAAGAGTTGCTAAAGCCAATTGTAGTTTCAGGGCTTGCACTGACAATGGTTGCGATTGGTGTTGCTATTGCCTTTGCTAAGTACTCACGACAAGAAGTTGCACATGTTGCCCCAGAGAATGTTTCAGTATTCACAAAGATTGCTCGTCAAGACTTGATGCAGGATCGCTTCAACGAAGCTGTCTTTATGCGCCCCGGCCAAGCATTAACTGCAACCTTGGTTGCAACTGACGAAGCGGTAATAGATGGCGCTGTTCGAGGAGTTGGCACCATTGCCTTGGGCTCAGGCTCTGCCCTACGTGGACTTCAGAATGGCTTTGTTCGTAGCTATGCAGCATTAATTTTGATTGGCGCAGTCGCACTGGTCGCAGCGATTTGGGTGGTGGTTCAGTAATGAAGTGGTTAACACTATTGATGCTCCTGCCTTTAGCAGGGGCTGCGATTATTTCTGCTTTACCTAAGGCAAATGAAAAAGCAGCAAAACAAGCAGCACTTGGAACAACCTTGGCAGTCATGGCAGCGACAATTGCGATGGCTGTTGGATTTCAACGCGACAATGTTGATCTGCAATTTGTAGAAAAGTATTCATGGATTCCAAGTTTTGGAATTAACTACGCTTTAGGCGTTGATGCAATCGCACTAGTTCTAATTTTGATGTCAACAATCTTGGCGCCTGTTGTTGTGCTTGCTGGTTGGAATGAAGCGCATGGCGGACGCTGGAGCGTTAAGACCTTCTACATACTTATTCTTATTCTCGAAACAATGATGATCGGTGTGTTTGCCGCGACAGATGTTTTCTTATTTTATGTAATTTTCGAAGCGATGTTGGTTCCGGTGTACTTCCTTATTGGTGGGTACGGAACAGGTGCGCGTTCGGCTGCAGCGGTTAAATTTTTGATCTACAGTCTCGTAGGTGGATTACTGATGCTCGCATCAATCATTGCTTTGTATGTGATGTCAGGTGCCCAAGGTGGTCACACATTTGATATCAACGAGTTATCTAAATTGACCATGAATTCAACAACACAAAACTTACTGTTCTTAGGATTCTTCATTGCATTTGCGATCAAGGCTCCAGTCTGGCCATTCCACACATGGCTGCCAGATGCTGCACAATCTGCAACTCCAGGAACATCTGTATTACTACTTGGTGTTCTGGACAAGGTTGGCACCTTCGGCATGATCCGTTATTGCCTGACATTGTTTCCAGAAGCAAGCAAGACTTTTACCCCATTGATCTTGGTGCTTGCAGTAATTTCAATTATTTACGGCGCATTCCTAGCAATCGGTGCAAAAGACATCAAACGATTGATCGCCTATACATCGATCTCTCACTTTGGATTCATCACAATGGGAATCTTTGCCATGACTTCACAAGGTCACAGCGGCGCTATTTTGTACATGTTTAACCATGGTTTTTCAACGGCAGCGCTGTTTTTGGTAGCAGGCTGGATGATTTCCCGTCGTGGTTCTTCAACTATTGCAGACTTCGGCGGACTGCAGCGAGTGACCCCAGTAATGGCATGGACATTTTTCTTGGCAGGAATGTCATCACTTGCACTTCCTGGGTTATCTAGCTTTGTGAGCGAGTTCTTAGTTCTTGTTGGAACATTTACTCGTTACCCAGTACATGCAATCATCGCGACCTTTGGAATTGTCTTGGCTGCTTTATATATCTTGATTCCAGTTCAGAAAGCTCTGCACGGTCCTACAACACCGGGTAATGAGAATCTAAAAGATCTTAACCTTCGCGAGAAGCTAGCGATTGCTCCAGTTATTGCAATCATTGTGATTCTGGGCTTCTATCCTGCACCGCTTTTGAAGGTAATCAACCCAGCGGCATCACATGTGATTTCACAAATGGGATTCACAGATCCTGCACCAACTAATGGGGGTAAGTAATGTCATTTACAGCACCAGGACTTTCTTACTCCCTGCTTTCTCCGATGCTAATCCTGCTTGGTGGAGGACTCATTGGCGTGTTGGTTGAAGCCTTCGTATCAAAAGCTTTGCGCCCGGCAATTCAATTAACTCTGACACTTGGTTCCTTACTTCTTGCATTGATGCAGGT
>CAIXVA010000141.1 GCA_903922745.1 uncultured Actinomycetes bacterium | reverse complement strand
TGCTGATGCTCCCAATTACCAAAAGAAGGGCCGCTAATGAATAACATCGAAATCGCACCAGGAAAGCGTGCCCGAACCGCCTACTCTTTTGATGACATTGCAATTGTGCCTAGCCGCCGTACCCGTGATCCTGAAAATGTTTCGACCGGCTGGCAGATCGACGCGTATAAATTTGAACTACCAATGATGGCTGCACCAATGGATTCAGTTGTTTCACCTGAAACTGCGATTGCCATTGGAAAGCTTGGCGGATTAGGTGTGTTAAACCTTGAAGGATTGTGGACCCGATATGAGGATCCACGTATTCCGCTAGGTGAAATTGCATCGATGCCAGACAAGCACGCAACTAAGCGCATGCAGGAAATTTACAGCGCACCGATTCGTCCAGAGTTAATCAAGGAACGCATCCAGCAAATCCGAGATTCTGGGGTAACTGTTGCGGCATCACTTTCACCTGCTCGCACGGCAGAGTTCCACAAAGCTGTAATTGCAGCGGGTGTAGACATATTCGTAATCCGCGGAACAACAGTTTCAGCAGAGCACGTTGCAGCAGAAAATGAAGCGCTCAACCTTAAGAAGTTTATTTACGAACTAGATGTTCCTGTAATTGTTGGCGGAGTTGCAACATCTACCGCTGCCCTTCACTTAATGCGCGCAGGTGCTGCAGGTGTATTGGTTGGGTTTGGTGGGGGAGCAACACACACGACTCGTAAGGTCTTGGGAATTGAAGTGCCTATGGCATCTGCAGTTGCTGAAGTTGCATCTGCTCGACGTGAATACCTTGATGAATCAGGTGGGCGTTATGTTCATGTGATTGCAGATGGCGCAGTTGGTCGCAGTGGTGACATTGCAAAAGCAATTGCATGTGGCGCCGATGCGGTCATGATGGGATCACCACTTGCAAAGGCAATTGAAGCGCCAGGACTTGGTTGGCACTGGGGATCAGAAGCACATCACCCAGTTTTGCCACGTGGTGAGCGCGTAAATGTTGGAACAGTTGGCACTCTTGAAGAAATTTTGCTTGGACCTTCACATACATCAGATGGATCAATGAACTTGTTTGGTGCACTTCGCCGCGCAATGGCAACATGTGGTTATTCAGATGTGAAGGAGTTCCAGCGCGTAGAGGTACTTATTCATCGTGGCTGAAACGCGCGGAGTTCTTGTTGTTGATTTTGGTGCTCAATACGCGCAGCTAATTGCACGTCGAGTGCGCGAAGCCAATGTTTTCTCCGAAATCGTTCCTTCATCAATAACAGCTGCACAGGTTACGGCCAAAAATCCAAGTGCCATTATTTTGTCTGGCGGTCCTTCAAGTGTGTACGCAGAAAATGCACCTGCAGTAGATGCTGCAATCTTTTCATTAGGGATTCCAGTATTTGGAATTTGTTACGGCTTTCAAGCAATGGCAGCTGCCCTTGGCGGTGTTGTAAGCCAGACCGGTAAATCCGAATTTGGTCGTACAGAAACAACAGTTCAACCAAGTTCCAAAGTATTTACTGGATTACCAGCTCAGCAAAAAGTCTGGATGTCACATGGGGATGCGGTAACACAAGCACCTGCGGGATTTACCGTGTGTGCCGTAACGGAAGATACGCCGATTGCAGCTTTTGAAGATGCAACAGGAAAACTAGCTGGCGTTCAGTTTCACCCAGAGGTTTTACATAGCGAGCACGGTCAAGCAATCTTGCGCAATTGGTTAGTCAATATTGCCAAGTGTGATGCGACATGGACAACAGCAAATATTGCAGAAACAGAGATTGCAAAGGCCAAGCAAGTCATAGGTAACAAGCGAGTTATCTGCGGACTGTCAGGTGGTGTTGATTCAGCGGTTGCCGCAGCGATTATTCAAAAAGCAGTTGGCGATCAACTGACATGTGTTTTCGTTGATCATGGATTACTTCGAAAAGGCGAAGCAGAACAAGTAGAACGCGACTTTGTTGCTTCAACTGGTGTGCAGTTAGTGGTCATTGACGCAAAGCTCCAATTCCTTAACGCCCTTAAAGATGTTACAGATCCTGAAGAAAAGCGAAAGATCATTGGCCGTGAATTTATTAGATCTTTTGAGTCAGCAGCTCGCGATATTGCTGCTGGGGGAGATGTTGAGTTCTTAGTGCAAGGCACTTTGTATCCAGATGTTGTCGAATCAGGCGGCGGAACTGGCACTGCAAATATTAAATCGCACCACAACGTTGGTGGTTTGCCAGATGATTTGCAGTTCACATTAATTGAACCACTGCGCACATTATTTAAAGATGAAGTTCGCCAGGTTGGCTTAGAACTTGGATTGCCCGAAGAGATTGTGTGGCGCCAACCCTTTCCTGGTCCAGGCCTTGGAATTCGAATTATCGGCTCAGTCACACAAGAACGGCTAGATCTTTTGCGTGAGGCAGATGCAATTGCGCGAGCAGAATTAAAATTAGCTGGACTTGATCGTGAAATTTGGCAGTGCCCGGTTGTACTGCTGGCAGATGTTCGCAGCGTTGGCGTTCAGGGCGACGGACGCACCTATGGCCACCCAATTGTTTTGCGCCCAGTCTCATCCGAAGATGCCATGACCGCCGATTGGTCCCGAGTCCCTTATGAAGTTCTAGAGAAGATTTCTACACGCATAACTAATGAGGTCCGTGAGGTCAATCGAGTAGTTTTGGATGTAACAAGCAAGCCGCCTGGCACCATTGAATGGGAATAAATTAAGGGTTTTCACAGGATTTAGAATTATCATTCACACATGTCAAAAGGAGCCACAGTGAAGCGCACACTTATTGCAGTCCTTGCAATCAATGTAATGCTTGCACCAACCGCTTTTGCAGATTCAAAGAGCAGAGCATCAAAAGCAGTAAAGGTTGCAGTTCTTAAATGTGCAGCTACAAAAGCAACTGGACACGCTCCAAAAGATGTTGCACCTGCTCAAAAGCTTCCTAAGAAATTGCCGCAAACTTTTACATTTGATACTAATTGCGGAAACATTGTTGTGACAACTGTTGGAGCAAGAGCACCGATTACTATTACTCAGTTAGCTACTTTGGCTAAGGGTGGTTACTTCGATAATTCATTGTGTCATCGCTTAACCACTCAAGGTCTCTATGTATTGCAATGTGGAGATCCAACTGCAACTGGTTCAGGCGGACCAAGCTTTACCTACCGTGATGAAAACCTTCCAATGGCTACAGAAAATAATTACCCAGCCGGAACAGTGGCAATGGCTAATTCAGGTCCCGGTACAAATGGAAGTCAATTTTTCTTAGTTTTCGCAGACACAACTCTTGGTGCCAATTACACAATCTGGGGCACGATTACTCAAGGCTTAGATATTGTTAAAGCGATAGCAAAGGCTGGAGTCAAGGGTGGTGGCGCTGATGGCACACCAAATCAAACAGTTGCAATTAATCGTGTGATTGTTGGTAATTAATTCTTAACCGGTAACTAATTCTGCGCGATCCAATCGATCTAGCAGTTTTAGTGAGTCCTCATTATTTCGCGCGTAAACGGTTGCAATCCTTATCTGTAGCGTGTGGTTTACCGTCAGTGATGTGGCGTCAAGGAGCCGTTTTACAAAGAGGTCAGCGTTTCCGTGACCATCACGGACAATGATGACGACCTCATTGACCCCAAGCCTGCCAATGCAATCCTCTTGTCGTGTTAGCTGTGTCAGTTCGTGCGAAAAATGCAGTATGTCAAAGGCACGTACCTGATCAGAATCAGGGTTATCGAAGAGAATTTTTATTAATGCAATCGGTTTATCGGTGCGGGTTGCTAATGAAATTTCACGGCGCAATTGGTCATAAAAGTATGTTGGAGACGCCAAATGAGTTTGAGAATCATGAATTCCATCATGTGAAAAGAGCATTGTGTCCTCTCGTAAGTTAATCTCTCCCGTATGAGTCAAGATCCTGCCAAAGCCGCCAAAGCTCGCGCACTAGTGGCATCCCTACTGTTAATTGAGTCAGGAGTTGTTCTAGTCCTAGCAGGTTGGCTTGTCGTACTCACTTTCACAGCAGATTCTTTTGAACTACTTCCGTTTCTAGGTGTGCTGCTTTTTGCATTACTTGGTGCAGCGGGATTAGCAGCATCGGCTATGGGTTATCGACGAGGAAAATACTTTGGCCGCTCACCAGCGGTCCTTGCTAATTTGATTGCACTAGGTGTTGTTTCTTATCAACTTGAAGCACATCTATGGTTTATTGCAATTCCCTTGGCAACACTTGCCGGCACAACCTTAATTGCGGCGTTGCGCGCTATCCCAACTGATCTCTAGCTAGCTCTGTATAAAAGCCTTGGTTACCACTCAACGATCTGATTGTCTTCCCACAAAACTCCTGTTGTATCTCCAGCTTTAAATTCTCGCGTGGCTAACCACAACGCACACGCAGCGCCTTCTTCGGCACTTCGTGGTGCATCGGCTCCGCCCATATCTGTCCGTGAGTGATTAGGACAGACTGCATCAACTAAAACTCCACGAGAACCTAAACCAGTTTCATGTGCAAGGTTTCGCACAAGTGCGTTAACTCCAGCTTTACTTATTCTGTATGGTGCCAGCCCTCCTGCATTTCCAGGCCCAGACATTCTGCCTAGGCAAGCAGAGTAAATAATTATGCGCCCACTTCGTGCTTCAACCATGCCAGGTGCTAATCCATTGACAAGAGTGAAAACTGAATCAAGATTAATTGCCATCACGCGGCGCCATTCAGCATCATTTGTTTTTAACGTTTTGGACATCTTGTCACTCATAACTCCATGAGCCAGAATCACAATATCTGGTGCACCATGATGCTGCGAAATTTCTGCAACAGTATTGCGAGTTGCTTGCAAATCTTCTAGATCAACTGAATAAGTCGTGAACTGTTGATTAGGGTGATCTTTCTGTAACGAATCCTGTGCCTGATTTAGTCGACTGGAATCTTTGGCGATCATCACGATGTCATAGCCGAGCGCCGCTAGGGATTTGGCATTTTCAAATCCCAATCCTCTGCTCGCACCGGTGACGACTGCTAAAACCATGGGCAAAGCCTGCCCCAGATGGGCCAGAAATGGAGCCTGAAATCAATGTGGCCAATCTCGCCTTATGAGCGCCAAATCGTGCTTATGCAGGCCAGTTACTGCCGATAGGCTTAGGTCTGTAATCAATGCAGAAGGAGTTTGCCAGTGTCGGCACAGGATTTTGGCGCAAATGATTGGCTCGTCGATGAAATGTACGAGCAGTATTTAGCGAATCCTTCTTCCGTAGACCCAGCATGGATTGAATACTTTAAAAGTAACAAGCCAGGTGCGCCGGTAACAGCAGCACAACCAAATAAAGGTGTTCCACCGGTTCCTAAAGCGCAACAAAAAGCTGCACAACCCGCACCTGTTGCGCCAGCACCAATGGCTGCACAACCCGCACCAGTAGTTGCTGCAACTCCGGCACCTGTTGCACCTGCACCACAACAACCTGTACTTCGCGAGACTGCAGCATCACAACCAACTCCTGCAGATCCGATTGTTAAGCCAGTTCCAGTATTGATTACTCCATCAGCATCTTCACTTGAACCAATCCGGGGAGTTTCAGCTCGCGTTGTTCAAGCCATGGAAGCATCACTATCAGTTCCAACTGCAACATCGGTTCGCGCGATTCCTGCCAAGTTGATGATTGATAACCGCATTGTGATTAACAATCACTTGAAGCGCAGTCGAGGTGGAAAAGTTTCATTTACTCACCTAATTGCTTTTGCCATGATCAAGGCAGTGCGTGCGATGCCAGAGATGAATGCATTCTTCGGTGATCTCGATGGCAAGCCTGCAATTGGAAAGCCAGAGCACATCAACTTAGGTGTTGCAATCGATTTAGCTAAAGCAGATGGGTCTCGTCAATTACTAGTTCCATCAATTAAGGGTTGCGAGGAATTAGATTTTGGTCAGTTCTGGAGCGCTTACGAAGCTGTTATCAAAAAGGCACGTGGTGGATCATTAACTGTTGAAGATTTTGCGGGCACCACAATGTCAATCACTAACCCAGGAACTATCGGAACCGTTCACTCTGTTCCTCGCTTAGTTCAAGGACAGGGCCTCATTCTTGGCGTTGGAGCGATGGATTACCCAGCAGAGTTCCAGGGCGCAAGTGAGCAGACCCTGATAGAGATGGCTGTTAGCAAGGTAATTACCCTTACAAGCACATACGACCACCGCATTATTCAAGGCGCA
>CAIXVA010000140.1 GCA_903922745.1 uncultured Actinomycetes bacterium | reverse complement strand
CCACCGATTGGACCAGAGAATGGAAGACCTGCAAGTTGTGTAGAGATCGATGCAGCGTTAATCGCAATAACGTCATACATATGATCTGGATCTAGTGCCATTACTGTCACAACGATCTGAACTTCGTTACGAAGTCCCTTAACAAATGATGGACGCAATGGACGGTCGATCAAACGGCAAGTAAGAATCGCATCCTCTGATGGACGACCTTCACGACGGAAGAATGATCCTGGAATACGACCAACTGCATACATCTTTTCTTCAACATCAACTGTTAAAGGAAAGAAATCAAATTGATCCTTTGGTGTTTTTGATGCAGTTGTTGCTGAGAAGATCATTGTTTGATCATCTAGATAAACTGCTGCAGCTCCTGCTGCTTGGCGCGCTAGGCGACCTGTTTCAAAACGAATTTCTCGTTTTCCGAATTTTCCGTTATCAATAATTGCAACGGCTGACTGAACCTCTTGACCCTCCATGGGTCCTCCTCTTTGTAGATTGAAAAGCACGACAAAATTATCGTGCTTTGTTATCTGCCAAGAGAATGAATCTTCGATCGAAGTTCACGCGCACTATATGTCTAGCGCGGAAACCACTACCGAGGACCATTGCTCTACGGCAGATTATGTTTACTTAATTAGCGGCGAATACCGAGCTTCTCGATAATTGCGCGGTAACGATTGATGTCTGTCTTAGCTAGGTACTGAAGAATGCGGCGACGACGTCCAACTAGCAACAAAAGACCACGACGGTTGTGGTGATCATGTGGGTTAGTCTTCAAGTGATCTGTGATTTGTTCAATACGCTTTGAAAGAAGGGCGACCTGAGCTTCAGGTGATCCTGTGTCAGTAGGGGTAGAACCGTACTGAGCAATGATTTGTTTCGTTAGTTCTGGTGTTAATGCCATTTCTTGTTCTCCTTGTTTACTGAGCACGAGGCTCTTTCGGTTTGATTCACGAAAGATTCGCTATCTCGACTGAAGGGCTAGGTTACCAGCGAGCCCATGAATAGGTGAAATCGAGTGGATTTGCCCGCTTAGAGCTCAGTTAATCTGCGGGCTTCTAGACAGTCCTTAGCCATTTGTTGAAGCAATGGCTCTAGGCCGTCAAATTTCAATGTCTCTCGCAGTCTCCATCCAAATTCGATGGTTGCAGGCTTTGTATACAAATCAAGACCTACTTGATCCAATGCATAAGCCTCAACCTGTCGACCACGAACACCTTCAAATGTTGGGTTTGTGCCAATTGAAATTGCTGCTGGCCAACGATCAATTCCTACTGTTAACCATCCTGCATACACACCATCTGCTGGAATTGTTTGGCCATCTATGTTTCCAAGGTTTGCAGTTGGATATCCAATTTCACGACCACGTTTTTCGCCGTGCACAACAATGCCATCAAGGCGGTGCGGGCGGGTCAACATTTCTCGTGCGCTTTCAACATCGCCATTAACAATTGCAGTACGAATTCGGGTTGAGGATATTGCTTCTTCTGCATTTGACTGCAAATCCAAGACAATAGTTTTGAATTCAGTGTGCTGAGCCAATGTTTTCACATTGCCTGCCGCCTTAAAGCCATAGGTAAAGTTCTGCCCAACAATGACTGTGGTCGCCTTTAATTGTTCTACTAGCACCTTGCTGACGAAATCTTCAGGTGCCATGGCAGCGAACTCTTTGGTGAACTTGATAACCGCCACCTGGTCGGCGTTGTGAATCTTCAGTAGCTCAATTTTGTCACTCAAAATGGTTAACAGAGTTGGAGTTCTCTCCGGTGCGAAAATTGATACTGGATGAGGATCGAAGGTCAGCGCAACAATCTTTTCCTCCCCTGCTATTTCTTTGGCACGGTTGAGTACTTGCTGGTGCCCTTTGTGGACCCCATCAAAGTTACCGATAACGACGATGCTCATGGTCTTATTGTCTCAGAGTCATTGCGCTGCCGCGAATACAGCGATCGGCTTAGCCTTGCCATCTACATTCTGAAGCAGGGCAATTAACTGGTTAGCTGCAGATATTCCTGCATAAATTTGTTGATCTGGATTAGCAGTTAACGCACGCCCGAAAGAAAGTTCCAGCTTTTCATCAAGTGCAATCTCGCGGACTGCAAAAGTTGCTCGTGCTACATCAGCTAAATCCAAGGTCGAAAACTCACCGTTTTTCAACTGTGCCAAAGTGACCGCTCTATCTAAACCAAAGCCTGCAACACGTGAACGACGCAGCGAGTTGAGATGTCCACCTACGCCCAATGCGTCACCGCAATCACGGGCAATTGCACGAATAAATGTGCCCGCAGAACAGGTTACTTCGATATCGATCTCAATACCTTTTTCGAGTCTGCGAATCGCTAGAACATCTAATTGCGTGATTGTGACTTCGCGGGAAGGTAAAACAACTTCTTCACCGGATCTGACTCGATCATAAGCACGTTCGCCATCAATTTTTACAGCAGAGACAGAACTTGGTCGTTGCATGATTGTGCCGCGCATCTTTAATAACTCTTCATGAATCTGAGCATCAGTAATTGCAGATGTATCTGCAGTACTTATTACTTCACCTTCAACATCATCGGTGATAGTCGCAGCACCTAAAACAACTGTTGCTTGATAGCTCTTGTCGCCATCTGTGATGTATTGCAGTAAACGGGTTCCGTTGTTAAATCCTAAAACTAGGATTCCAGTAGCCATCGGATCAAGAGTTCCGGCGTGACCAACTTTGCGTGTACTTAGTGCCCGTCGAGCAATTGCAACCACATCATGGCTTGTCATACCTGGTTCTTTATCTACAACCAGAAAACCGTGCTCGTGCACTGTGTGCGTCGCTACTCTTCTTCGATTACACGTGGAGCTTTGTAAGGATCTTCTCCCCCGGCATAACTGGCATTCTTACGAAGTTCTGCAACCTGTGCATCTTGCTCGTGAACCTTTGCCAGCAAAGAATCAAGAGCAAGGGCACTCTCTGGCAAACCATCTTCAAAGAATTCAATGCTCGGTGTAATGCGAAGTCCTAATTCGTGGCCAAGTGCCGAACGAATTGCACCTTTAGCGCTCTCTAACGCTGCCGCAGTTGCTGCACGCTCATCGAGACCGCCAAGAACTGTATAAAAAACAGATGCTTGCTGAAGATCGCCAGTAACGCGCGCATCGGTAACAGTTACAAAACCTAGACGCGGATCTTTAATCTTTGTCTCAAGCAGGTTTGCAACTACTACCTTGATGCGGTCGGCGACCTTCAGTGTGCGATGTGATTGACCCATTGCTTATGCTCGCTTTTTCTCAACCATCTCAAAGCACTGAACGATGTCGCCTTGTGCGATCTCCTTCATGTTGCCAAGGCCAATACCGCACTCAAATCCTTCGCGGACTTCGGTGGCATCATCCTTGAATCGCTTGAGCGAATCAATTGTGAGGTTATCAACCAAGACTGTTCCGTTACGCAAAATTCGTGCCTTTGCATTACGACGGATGACTCCATCCTTAACAACAGAACCAGCGATATTTCCAGCCTTTGAAGATTTGAAGATTTCGCGAACTTCGGCGCTACCGATGATCGATTCTTCAAACTCAGGCTTGAGCAAGCCCTTAAGGGAAAGCTCAATCTCTTCAATTGCATTGTAAATAACTGAGTAGAAACGAACTTCTACGCCTTCTTGATCGGCATAAATTGCTGTTTGTGGCTCTGGCTTAACGTTAAAGCCGATCACAACCGCAGTAGAGGCAGATGCCAAGGTGATATCGCTCTTCGTGATTGCACCAACACCGCGGTGAATAACGCGAAGATCAACTTCAGCGCCAACATCCAACTGCATCAATGCATCTTCTAGCGCTTCAACAGAACCAGAAACGTCACCCTTAAGAATGAGGTTAAGTGTTGAAATCTTGGACTGCTCCATGAAGTCTTCCAGTGAAACCTTCTTACGGGCCTTTGCAAGCTGTGCGTTACGTTCTGCTGCTTGACGCTTTTCAGCAATCTGGCGCGCAGTACGGTCTTCATCAGCAACTAGGAATGTATCGCCGGCGCTTGGAACTGATGTGAATCCAAGTACCTGAACCGGACGAGATGGACCTGCAACAGCTACGTTGTCACCGTTTTCATCCAACATCGCACGAACGCGACCAAATGCACTTCCGGCAACGATTGCATCACCAATCTTTAATGTTCCGCGTTGTACTAGAACAGTTGCAACTGGACCGCGACCACGATCAAGGTGAGCTTCAATAGCAACACCACGAGCATCGTCATCAGCAACAGCGCGTAGATCAATGGCAGCATCTGCTGTCAGCAAAATTGAATCGATCAACTGATCGATACCGATACCAGCCTTTGCAGAAACGTTTACGAAGATTGTGTCTCCGCCGTACTCTTCTGCGATCAAGTTGTACTCGGTTAGCTGTTGGCGAACCTTGTCTGGGTTTGCACCCTCTTTATCAACCTTGTTAACCGCAACCACAATTGGAACATCAGCTGCTTGTGCATGGTTTAGCGCTTCACTTGTCTGAGGCATGATTCCATCATCTGCAGCAACAACTAATACAGCGATATCAGTTACCTTGGCACCACGAGCACGCATAGCGGTAAACGCCTCGTGACCTGGTGTAT
>CAIXVA010000139.1 GCA_903922745.1 uncultured Actinomycetes bacterium | reverse complement strand
GCCGTTAGTTGTTAATGGCGTAGAAACTCGATGGCGGATATTAGGAAAATACGATCTTGTCGCCACCAACGACGACGGAACTATTGGCTTAATTGATTGTAAGGTCTCTGACAGCCAACGAGATAGTGGGCAGTTTTATTCACCCCAGCTTGAGGCATATGCCTACAGCCTGGAAAATCCATCAGCCGGTAAATCCCAATCCGTGGCATCTATTGGTTTATTGGTGTGGAGACCAACAACAGCAATAGGAACAACTGTTGAAGATTATGGTTTCGGTGTTTTCCAAAAATATGTGCCGGTAGAACGGGATCAAGCGAACTTCTTGAAAGTTATTGGTGAGTTCATTGAAGTTCTAGAGGGAGAACTTCCTGAAGCTGGTTCAGAATGCCAAACCTGTAACTATCTAGTTGCACGAAACGCCTTGGATTAATCCTCTTCTTGGATTTCCCCAAGTTTTGCTTTCTTAGGTGCATATATATCGATGTACTCCTGCCCAGACATTGCATGAATCGCATTCATAATCTGATCGGTTACATCTCGCAGATGTTGTAAATCTGTTGAGTCGCCGTCAAAGTACATCGGCTTGCCAAAGTTCATACCAACACGCTTCACATTAGGAATAACTTTTCCTGTTGGTTGAATCTTGTCTGTATTAGACATCGCAACCGGAATCACAGGCGCACCTGATTCGATCGCTAATCGAGCGATTCCTGTTCGTCCTTTATATAAGCGGCCATCAGGTGATCGAGTTCCTTCGGGATAGATTCCAATGCAATCTCCGTCGGCCAATACTTTAAGTCCGGTAATCAATGCTGCTTCGCTACGGCGTCCACCTGAACGATCTACAGGTACTTGACCTAATGCGATAAAGGTGAGCTTCTTTAACAAACCCTTTGGCCCTGGTGATGTGAAGTACTCACTCTTAGCTAAGAAGGTAACTTTGCGTGGCACGACAAGTGGCATGAAAATGGAATCACTAAAGGACAAATGGTTCGAAGCGATAATTACTGGGCCTTTGGAGGGCACATTGCGAAGTCCACGCACCTTAGGGCGGAAAGCAAGCATCAAGAATGGGGTCAGGAATGCTCGCAAGGCTCCGTAGGGCAGATTGTTGAACACGGGGATAATTTAGTGGTTATTGACGACTATGACACTATCTGAGGGTGAGTGAGCCAAAAAAAGGACCGGAAGATTTCGATGAAGAGGATTTGATTCGCTCTGAATTCGAATCCATCGTATCTGGCCTGTCCTTAGATGAATCTGCTCCGACAACCTATCTGGATGATCTGGATCGAATTGATCATGAAGGATTTATTCAACCCAATCCCCCACGACAAACACCACGAGGATTTTTTGCATTAGCTAAGCGAGCAATCAATCGTTGGTTAAATCGTGGCTATCACGAAGATGATGGAGCTGCGCTATGAGTAATTTTAATTGGGGAATCTTGGGTCCTGGAGGTATCGCAAAAGCTTTTGCCACAGATTTGAAACGTCTAGATGGTCATAGCGTGGCCGCTGTCGGTTCACGAACACTCAAGAATGCACAAGAGTTTGCACATACCTTTGGTGGAACTGCATACGGAAGTTATGAAGAACTAGTTGCAGATCCAACTGTTGATGCGATCTATGTCGCAACTCCACATCCTGCACATAAGGACAATGTCATTACCGCACTTAATGCAGGCAAACCTGTACTGTGCGAAAAGCCATTTGCTGTTAATGCTAATGAAGCTAAAGAAATGGTTGCAGCTGCCCAGAAAAATAATGTGGCACTGATGGAAGCGATGTGGGCGCGATTCTTGCCTCATTACGCACAAGTGCGCGAAATTATTGCAAGTGGAGTCTTAGGAAAGATTCTCACAGTGCAAGCAGATCATGGACAGCGTTTAGCTGATCAAAATATTCCGCGCTTAGTTGAACCATCACTAGCAGGAGGAGCCTTGCTAGATCTTGGAATTTATCCTGTCTCATTTGCGCACATGATTTTGGGTAATCCAACAAAAATCACTGCAAGTGGCGTGCTAACTGAAAAAGG
>CAIXVA010000138.1 GCA_903922745.1 uncultured Actinomycetes bacterium | reverse complement strand
CGTTTTCTAGAAACTCTTTAAGAACGCGTGCTCCAAAAGCAAGGCCTTCTACTGGGACTCGTTCATCAACGCCATGGAACATAGCCATAAAGTTAAAGTCCGCATCGAGTTTTAGTGGTGAGAATCCATAGCCAATAATGCCTAAATCGGCTAACGCCTTGTTGTCAGTTCCACCGCTCATCACATAAGGCACAGGAATCGCAACAGCATCTTCCTTGATTAATGCATTGCACATTGCTTCAACTAAATCTCCCTCGAAAGGCACTTCAAGCGCCTTATCACGAGTGATTGTTTCGACACTGACATGCTCTCCAATTAAAGACTTAATAGTTTCGTTAAGTTCATCTTCAAAACCTGGAATGAATCGCCCATCAACAACAGCACTGGCTGAACCCGGGATTACGTTGGCCTTGTATCCGGCTTCAAGCATTGTTGGATTAGCCGTGTTCTGCAGCGTTGCACCGATCATGCTCGCAGCAAATCCAATTTCATCAAGCAAGGGTCGTAAATCCTCTTCGTTATAAGGTTTTCCAGTCTCTTCGGCAATTCGCTTGAAAAACGCTTTCACAGTCTTGCTATAACGCTGTGGCCACTCAAACTTGCCGATCTCTGCGACAGCTTCAGCCAAGCGAGTTACTGCGTTTTCACCATTCATCATCGAACCGTGTCCCGCACGACCATCGGCAGTCAATCGCATCCAATGGATTCCTTTTTCTGCAGTTTCGATGAGATACAAACGCTTCCCGCCGGCAACTGTTACAGAAAATCCACCAACCTCTGAAACTGCTTCAGTGCAACCAGCAAAAACTTCTGGATGATTTTTCACCATGTAATGTGAACCAAAGATGCTGCCAGCCTCTTCATCTGCAAAGAATGCTAATACGATGTCGCGTTCTGGTACATATCCAGTTCGTGCCCAATCGCGAACTGTTGCAATTATCATGGCATCCATATTCTTCATATCGACCGCACCACGACCCCAAATAAAACCATCTTTTATTTCCGCAGAAAAAGGATCGACAGACCAATCATCGGCATTAACTGGAACAACATCTAAGTGTCCGTGAACAACTAATCCGGGACGATTTGGATTTGAACCTTTGATACGAGCGATCACATTGCAACGCCCTGGCGCAGCTTCATATGTTTTTGACTCTATGCCAACTTCACTCAGTAACTTAACAACGTGTGCCGCTACATCTTTCTCATCGCCTTTTCCGTCGCCAAAATTAACACTAGGAATTCGGATTAACTCTTGGCAGATACGTATAGCTTCTAGTTCAAGTTCTGAGTGTGTCGATGTGGTCATTTCGCTATTCTCTCACCCAATTGCTATTCTTTCCGAACACTTAGTCCGGGTGGCGGAATTGGCAGACGCGCTAGCTTGAGGTGTTAGTTCCCGTAAGGGATTAGGGGTTCAAGTCCCCTCTCGGACACATGAATATTGATGATGCCTTGTCGCTCATCCGCGAAATTCCCGACTACCCAAAACCCGGAATCAGATTTCAGGACATCACCCCGCTTCTGGCACATGGAGAAGCATTCATCGCAATCACAGAGAAGTTTGCAAGTTATGCAGATTCAACAACTCTTGTTGCGGGTATTGAAGCTCGCGGGTTCATTTTTGCCTCAGCAGTGGCTAACCAATTACGCAGCGGCTTTGTACCTATTCGGAAGGCCGGGAAACTTCCACACATAACGATTTCTGAAAGTTATGGCCTTGAATACGGAACTGACACCCTCGAGGTGCATATTGATGCGATAACCAAAGGTGCAAAAGTTTTACTCATCGATGACGTTTTGGCTACAGGCGGAACAATCGCGGCCGCAATTGAGCTCATGCATCGTTTAGGCGCTGAAGTAGTTCATGTTCTTGCACTTCTGGAGATAGAAGGGCTGCCTGGACGAGCAACACTGGCGGCAAAGTACCCGAGTATTCCGGTTACCTCTTTGGTTGTTTCCTAAAGGTGCGCATTCTTCAAATTCAGGGTCTGCGTGCACTTGCTGCTCTGCTGGTTACGATATTTCACGCCAGGTTAGTCCCGGGAGGTTTTATCGGTGTGGATATTTTCTATGTGATTTCGGGATACTTAATCACAGGTCTAATTCTGCGCGAGATCGAAAAAACTGGAACTTTAGATTTACAGGCTTTCTACCAACGACGAATTAAGCGACTTCTTCCCACATCTGTTTTTGTACTCTTTGTTACCGCGATAGTTGGAATGTTTGTACTGCCTGCAATAACTCGTGATGCTCTAGGCCGAGACCTCTTTGCCGCAGCAACATATATTTCAAATTATCTTTTTGCTTGGTGGCAAAATGACTACCAAAATCTAAATGCAACGCCATCACCCTTTATTCATTACTGGTCACTCGCGGTAGAAGAACAATTTTATGTTGTATGGCCGATCTTTATTCTGGTTCTTTCTCGCTATGGTAAGCGGGCTGTTCTTTATGGTGTGGCAGTATCAAGTGCTCTTTCATTACTACTTTCGATTTATCAAACTCAAACTTCACCAATCTGGGCTTTCTATTCTCTTCCTACACGAGCATGGGAGCTGGGAGTTGGAGCTTTATTACTTTTCATTCCTGATAAGTTCTGGAAAAACCGCTTCACGCCTTGGTTAGGCTTGATTGGAATTGGAATATCAGCTTTAAAGTTTGATGAAAATACCGCCTTTCCAGGAATCAACGCCTTTCTGCCAGTCGCCTCTACAGCGTTATTGATTGGCTCTATCGCGATATGGCCTCGAGCTTTTAATGACCTGAGCAATAACCGTGTTTCTCAATGGCTAGGAGCAATTTCTTACCCCTTGTACCTCTGGCATTGGCCAGCGTTGGTTTTACCTAGTAGCGCTCTAGGAAGACCATTAAGAGTACGTGAGCGAATATTCTGCATATTTCTGACAATTGTCCTGGCCCACCTTACGAGCAAATACATCGAACAACCGCTACGGCATAAAAAAATTGCAGGGAAAAAAGTCTATTTATTCTTTGCGGCAACGACAATCACTTCATTAGTAGCCGGACTTATTATTTCATCGACCGCTTCTTCGATGATCAACGTAAAGGGCACCGACTACAAATTTAATCTCACCAAAGTTATGCAAAAGCCCGCTGTTTATGGCGATGGTTGTCATGTCAATTACGGCGAAACAAAATCTGGTTACTGCACCTATGGAGATAAAAAATCGACGACAACCATTGTCCTGTACGGAGACTCACATGCTGCCCAGTGGTTCCCGACGTTGGAGAAATTAGCAAATGAACGCGGATTCAAGTTAATTTCTTTGACTAAATCAGCGTGCCCTTCGGTAGATGTACCTCGCGAGGATCAAGGCGCATTTAAGAACGTGCATTGCCAAAAATGGCGTGAAAATTCAATTGCGAGGATCAAATCAATTCATCCAGCCGCGGTCATCATGAGTAGTTTTCAATACTTCACTCCCCCAAATGGATATCCAGATAGAAACAAGTGGTGGCAGGACGGCCAAAAACGCTTACTCGCGGAACTTCGTGGAACCTCTGACCACCTAATCTATATCAGCGATACTCCACGCCCCTTGCGGGATATCCCAAATTGCTTGGCTTCCAGAGATACACATACGTGTGACTCCACAGTCAGAAGTAAAAACGAAATAATTAGTGGCTTTCAGAAAATTGATCCAACTCCTTGGCTTTGTTCTTCTTTCTGCCCAGCCATTCAGAATGGATATGTTGTGTACCGTGATGCATCACATATTTCAGTTGCCGCAGCTCTAGCGTTGAAACCTCAATTAGAAGCTTCCCTGATCGCTAAAGGGCTATTTTCCTAGAGCTATGGCAGGATGCGCGTTATGGCCGAACTGATCTATTACTGCGGAACGATGGACAGTGGTAAATCCACTCTCGCGCTGCAAACTGCCCACAATCATCAAAGTCGCGGCCGCACGGGATTGATATTCACAAATAATGACCGCGCTGGTAGTGGTGTAATTTCAAGTCGATTAGGACTATCCAGTCCTGCAATTGAGGTCACACCGACGATGGACTTACATAAATTGGTAGTAGATCAACTATCCATGGGCGAACGAATTGATTACATTATTTGCGATGAAGCACAATTCTACGAAAGTGTTCAGATCGAACAACTTGCCAGAATCGTAGATGGTCTAAGTATCGATGTTTATGCTTTTGGCATCTTGGCTGATTTTCGCACAAAACTATTTCCTGGCTCTGCGCGACTAGTAGAACTTGCAGACCGCGTTAATACATTACAAGTCGAAGCTTTGTGCTGGTGTGGTTCTCGTGCAACTCATAATGCTCGAACTGTTGGCGGAGTTATGGTCGTTGAGGGCGAACAGGTCGTTGTTGGAGATGTGTCAACAGGCGCTGATGTTGCCTATGAAGTACTCTGCCGCCGTCACCACATGCGACAAGTAACTGCGCGCGTATCAGGCGCAGCTCATACATCTTCAGTCCCCCTACCGTTCAAGGAGTAATAATGAAATCTCGTGGTTATGCTGCGCTATCTGCTGGTTCATCACTGGTGAGCCATGAATTTGATCGACGTAGTTTAGGCGCCCACGATGTTGCTCTCGATATTTCTTATGCCGGCATCTGTCACAGCGATATCCATCAGGTGGCCGAGGAATGGGGTCCAGCTATTTTCCCTATGGTTCCTGGGCACGAGATCGCCGGAGTTGTCACATCTATCGGAACTTCTGTTACAAAGTTTTCGGTCGGAGACAAAATCGGTGTAGGGGTTTTTATAGATTCATGTCGCACATGTACTAGTTGCGTTCAGGGACTACAGCAATATTGCGTCAATGGCATGACTGGTACATATAACGGCTTAGAACGCGATGGAAAGACGGTCGCAATGGGTGGATATGCCAACAACTTTGTTGTAAATGAGGATTACGCCGTCAACATTCCAGACAATCTGCCACTTGAGGGTGTAGCTCCATTGCTGTGTGCAGGAATTACTTTGTACTCTCCGATTAAGCATTGGAATGTTGGACCAGGAATGAAGGTTGCGGTTATGGGCCTTGGCGGTTTAGGACACATGGGAGTTAAGTTTGCAGTCGCAATGGGTGCTGAAGTATCAGTGTTATCTCATTCGCCCGCTAAGCAGGCCGACGCATTGGCAATGGGAGCACATCATTTTGTATCGACAAAGGATGAAGATGCACTTAAGCCTTTGGTCAAGAGATTTGACCTGATTCTAAATACAGTTAGTGCCGAGTTAGAGATTGGCGACTATCTAAATTTGTTGACTCTGGACGGAACATTGGTCGTTATTGGACTTCCAGGCAAGCCTTATCAAGTCCATGTTGGCTCCTTGTTAAATGGACGTCGAAGCAT
>CAIXVA010000137.1 GCA_903922745.1 uncultured Actinomycetes bacterium | reverse complement strand
GTGATTGACTTTATATAGGAAGGCGCAACCTGCAGACCGCGGGAAGCAAATGTTGCATATGCAGCAGCGATGTCGACAACGTGTGGGCTGGCTGTTCCCAGAGTGAAGGCAAGGTTTGGTTCCATACCAACCGCATCAGCAGGTATCCCGGCACGAATTGCGGACTTAAGCACAACTTCACGCCCGACTGATTCTGCTAATTCAACATATGCTGAGTTGATAGAACTTTCAGTTGCTTTAAGCAAGGTAACTCGATCACCAAATGACTGACCGCCGTAATTTACTACAACGTAATTGTCGACCTTAGTTTTATTCTTTCCACTAAATGCGGTGGAAAGTGATGCTCCGCTTTCTATTCCTGCCGCCAATGTGAAGGGTTTGAAAGTGGATCCAGCTTGACCAATCATTTGTGTGGCATTGTTCAACTGATTTTCTAGATAGTCAGCTCCGCCATACATAGCTACGACTTCGCCAGTTTCTGGACGCACCGAAGCTACGCCGATTCTTAAGCCTTCGATTTTGTCTTTAGGGCCTTCTTCAGCTACCGCCAGGATCATCGCATCCTGCGCTTGTTTGTTGAAAGTAGTAACAACTCGAAGACCACCCAAATTTATTTGGTCTTCAGTAACACCACTTGCAAACATTGTCTGTCTCACTTGTTCGATCAAGTGACCTTGCGGACCAGAGAAAGTTTGTATCGGAGGTTCGGTGAGATACATAGGAAACATTGCTGCAGTTCGTTCCTCTTGGCTTAACCAGCCTTTGGAAACCATTCCATCCAGAACGTAATTCCATCTTTGCTGTAAGCCATCGAGGTTCTTTTCTGGCGACAATCCGTTTGGTGCCTGCACAATCGCGGCAAGAAAAGCTGACTCAGAAAAATCTAAATCTTTTGCGCTTTTACCAAAATATAGAGTTGCTGCGCTTTCAATTCCGTACGCGTTTCGTCCGAAATAAATTGTGTTCATGTAGTCAGCAAGAATTTGATCCTTACTGATTAGTGTTTCAAGTTTGATTGAAAGTACTAATTCCTTCGCCTTACGAGTTAGCGTTCGTTCTTGCGTTAAATAGGCATTCTTTGCATACTGTTGCGTAATTGTTGAACCGCCGCCAGCACCTGCAGCGCCCATAACGTTTGTGATAATCGCGCGTGAGATTCCTCGGATGGAAAAGCCGCCGTGACTGTAAAAGTCACGATCTTCAGCTGCAAGCATTGCATGTTGCGTAACAACTGGAATTTCAGCAAAATCTACCGATACACGGTTGGCGTCACCAAGACGAGCTAACTCTGTTACGCCGTCGTCGTAGTACATGATCGTAGTTTGTGCAGTTGCAATTTCACTGGCTTGCGGGATGGCTACAACTTTCACCGCGATGGCAATGGAAATTAATCCTGCCGCAATTCCGAATCCGACAAGTAGAACCAGTTGCTTAAACGAAGGAACAAAACGCATAATGCCGCGCTTGTTTTTGCGGGGATAGTTTGCCATTCCTCTATTTCAACACATCTCTAGGCTCACGCGGTGGAGTGCGAGGCGCGCCATCACCTAATACATATGACATGTGAAGGTGATTCCAACCGCATGACTTACAAACTTCAACGACATAAACCCGGAAATGCCCATATTCATAGGCTAAAACCTTTAGTTCACTCGAAGTTTTCACTCTTCCTGATAAGTAACCCAGATCATCGCCAAAGATGTATGTCACATGAACTAGTTCGCTCTTAGCGCACATCGGACACATTCGTTCAGTCTCTTCGCCATGGTGTTTAGCTGCTCGTAACAAATATGGATCAGCATCACAAACTTGTTCTCGTAACAACGCATCATGTTTTATTTGCTCGAGTATCGCCCGACGTGCCAAAACGTAATCTAAAACGTGCCGCGGCCGAACTGGATCTGCGACATCCTCAGCTGGGTATGGAATTGGGCGAGGTGGCTCGGAACTAATACCGCCTGCACGAATACCCGAAATGCTCTGATGCGATCCGGGCCTGCTCACCTGACCACTTTAAGGCCGCCGCTCATATGGGCTACTTGAACCCAGCAGGAAAGGCATTGGGTAATGGAAATATCAGAACTCCACAGGGTCAATTTGCCCAGGCCAGTCTGGACTGTATTATTTAGATGTATCGAATTGATACATCTAAATATCCTATTTTTAAGGTTTGGAATCGCTGTGGCCAAAAGATCTGCTGCTCTAGAGCTGGCAATTCTTGGCGTACTTGCCCAAACCCCACAGCACGGATACGAACTTCGTAAGCGCTTGATTTCCGTTCTCGGCCTTTTCAGCACCATCTCTTACGGCGCTTTATATCCTGCGCTCAAGTCATTAGTTGAGCGTGGACTTCTTGTTGAGCAAGATGAGGTTGGAACTGGAAAGTATCCAAAGCGGGCTCGCATTACATATGCCTTAACGGATGCCGGTCTGGCGCACTTCAACACGATGGTTGCTGATAGCGG
>CAIXVA010000136.1 GCA_903922745.1 uncultured Actinomycetes bacterium | reverse complement strand
TGTGGTGAGTGTCAATCATGTAAAGATCTAGTGGCGAATGGTCCAGGTTCACTAGATGTTATTGAGCTAGATGCTGCTACCCACGGTTTAGTAGATGATGCCCGCGATCTTCGCGACAAAGCTTTCTTTGCGCCAGTACAAAGTCGTTACAAAATTTATATTATCGACGAGGCACATCAACTTGGACCCGGCGCAGCAAACGCACTACTCAAAGTTGTTGAAGAGCCACCAGCACATGTAATTTTTATCTTTGCTACAACAGAGCCAGATAAGTTAATTGCAACAATTCGTTCTCGTACACACCACTATCCATTCCGCTTAGTTCCACCAGGAACGTTGGCTGCGCATTTGGAAAAGATTTGTAACGCTGAAGGCGTGAAGGTTGATAAGGGTGTAATTCCACTTGTAGTACGGGCATCTGGCGGTTCTGTCCGTGATGCACTCTCTGTCCTAGGTCAGCTATTAGCTGGTGCCGGCAAAGATGGCGTTAGCTATGAGATTGCAATCCAACTACTTGGCTTCACAGACGGTGCGTTGCTAGATGATGCCATCGATGCGATTGCTGCCCATGATGGCGCAACGCTGTTTAAGACAATTGATCGAGTTATTGAATCAGGACATGATCCACGCAGATTTACTAGCGATATGTTGGAACGAATCCGTGACTTAATGATTGTTGATGCGCTCAAGGATTCAACAGTTAATTCAATCTTGCGCGATATGCCAGATGATCAAATGGAACGCATGCGCAATCAGGCAAACAGAATTGGAACTGCAAATCTTTCACGAGCAGCAGACATTGCAGCAGAAGGATTAACTCAAATGCGTGGGGCCACAGCTCCTCGCTTAATCCTTGAGCTCATATGCGGGCGTATTTTGTTGCCGATTGGCGATAACACTGAGGCAGGAATGCTCTCTCGTATTGAACGTTTGGAAAGAGCAGAGAACATTGCACCTCTCACTACATCCGCTGCTTCCGCTCCAGTTCGAACCGTGGAGCCAAAAGAAAAAGCAACCTCCACTCATTCGACTGAAGCACTCAGCAGCTCTAAAGTTGAAGAAGTAAAAACGACTGCTACTACAAAGGACTCCGCCCCTGTGTCCGTACCGAAGGCAAATGTTCCGGGCAATTTTGATATTGCCGCACTTAGACGAGCGTGGCCGGATGTTATTGAAGATGTAAAGAAGCGTCGTAGGCTGACTTGGTCGCTACTTAGTGCCTCTGCTCAGGTTCTAAGCGTTGATGAGGATGCGATCACTATTGGCATTGTTAATGCTGGGGCTAAGGAAAGCTTTGAGCGTTCTGAATCAGATGTGATTCTGCGCAATGCATTCATTGATGTTGTTGGGTTAGATCGAAAGATTGCAGTTGTTGTTGATCCTTCAATTGACACTAATACTCCGGCTGCCCGTGAGACACGAACATCTGAAGCACCAAGTGATGCTGTGCTTTTATCAGGAGCTGCGCTTTTGGCAAAAGAGCTTGGCGCAAAAATAGTTGAGGGTAAGTAATAGATGTCAGGTATGTATGAAGGTGCAATTCAAGATTTAATTGATGCCTTAGGTCGCCTGCCAGGTATTGGCCCAAAGAGCGCGCAACGAATTGCCTTCCACATCTTGCAATCTGATGCAGAGGTCGCATCAGCACTTGTTGATTCAATTCGTGTGGTTAAAGAACGCGTGAAGTTTTGCGTTGTATGTGGAAATGTTTCTGAAGAGGATGAATGCCGTATTTGCCGGGATCCTCGTCGCGACAACACCATCATTTGTGTTGTTGAAGAAAGTAAAGATGTAATTGCAATTGAACGTACTCGCGAATTTCGCGGTAAGTACCATGTGCTGGGTGGTGCGATTAGTCCAATCGATGGCATTGGTCCTGAACAACTTCGTATTCGTGAATTAATGATTCGTTTGGCAGATGCTGGAATCGTTGAAGTTATCTTGGCAACGGATCCAAACCTTGAAGGTGAAGCAACAGCTACCTATCTATCCCGACTTATAAAGCCGATGGATATAAAGGTCTCTCGTTTAGCTAGTGGCCTGCCGGTGGGTGGAGATCTGGAATATGCCGATGAAGTTACCTTGGGCCGTGCCTTTGAGGGCCGTAGGGATGTTTAATCTCATTAATTGAGATGTTGTCCGTCTCATTATTTGGGAAATGCAGGAAATTGGGTAGCCCCAGGGGATTTTGTGCTTCATGATTGAGCCATGGGACTAATCGTTCAAAAGTATGGCGGCTCTTCGGTGGCAGATGCCGAGGGCATGAAGCGCGTAGCCAACAGAATTGTGGCTGCAAAGCGCGACGGTAATCAGGTTGTTGTTGTGGTTTCTGCCATGGGCGATACCACTGACGAATTGATTGATCTGGCTGAACAAATCACTCCTATTCCTCAGGGCCGCGAGCTAGACATGTTGCTCACTGCTGGTGAGCGAATTTCAATGGCACTTCTTGCAATGGCAATTAACAACTTGGGCCATGAAGCTCTTTCATTTACAGGCAGCCAAGCAGGCGTGATTACAACTTCTGCACATGGTCGCGCTCGCATTATTGATGTGACACCTGGTCGAATTAAAGAAGCGCTAGATGCCGGTGCAATTGCAATTGTTGCTGGCTTCCAAGGAATTTCGCAAGATACAAAAGATGTAACAACATTGGGTCGCGGTGGTAGTGACACAACAGCGGTTGCATTAGCTGCGGCGTTGGATGCAGATGTTTGCGAAATTTACACAGATGTTGATGGCGTGTTTAGCGCCGACCCACGCGTTGTTCCAGGTGCTCGTAAGTTAAAGACTGTTACTTACGATGAAATGCTCGAACTCGCAGCTAGCGGAGCAAAAGTTCTGCACTTGCGTTGCGTTGAATACGCACGCCGTTACAACTTACCTATTCACGTACGTTCATCTTTTACAACAAATGAAGGAACATGGGTGGTCAAAGATCATCCAGAAGGAGGCGCAATGGAACAAGCAATCATCTCAGGAATCGCACACGATAAGAGTGAAGCAAAAATCACGATTGTCGGAGTACCTGACCGCACCGGTGTTGCTGCACGCATCTTCCAGGCGATTGCAGATGCCGACATCAATATCGACATGATCGTGCAAAATGTTTCAGCAGCTGCCACTGGTCTAACAGATATTTCATTCACATTGCCAAAAGCTGAAGGCGCCGCAGCAACTGCGATTTTGCAGAAGCTACAAGGTGAAGTTGGCTTTGCTTCAATTCAATACGATGACCAAATCGGTAAATTGTCATTAGTTGGCGCTGGTATGCGCTCACACCCTGGTGTTACCGCAACATTCTTCGGCGCTCTATCTGATGCTGGCGTGAATATTGAAATGATTTCAACCTCTGAGATCCGCATCTCAATCATTTGTCGCCAGACAGATCTTGAACGTGGGGCAAAGGCTGCACACACAGCATTTGAATTAGATGCAGATCAAAATGAAGCGGTTGTTTACGGAGGAACAGGTCGATGAGTAAAAAAGAGAAGAAAGTTTCTAAGAAAGTTGTAAAGAAGGCAGCTAAGCCTGCTCCAAAGAAGCCAACACTTGCAGTCGTTGGAGCAACCGGAGCGGTCGGTACCGTAATGCTGAGCATTTTGTCTGAGCGCAAAGATGTGTGGGGAGAAATCCGTCTGATCGCCTCAGCACGTAGTGCAGGAAAGAAGTTAGTGTGCCGTGGTGAAGAGTTAACCGTTGTTGCTCTTTCACCCGAGGCCTTTGATGGCATCGATGTTGCAATGTTTGATGTTCCAGATGAGGTTTCAGCAGAATGGGCACCGATTGCTGTTTCACGTGGAGCGATCGTTGTTGATAACTCTGGTGCATTTCGTATGGATCCAAAAGTTCCATTGGTTGTTCCTGAAGTTAATCCAAAAGATACAAAGAAGCGTCCAAAGGGAATTATCTCAAATCCAAACTGCACAACTCTTTCAATGATTGTTGCAATGGGTGCACTTAACAAGAAGTATCAGCTAAAGGAACTTGTTGTCGCTTCATATCAAGCAGCATCTGGTGCAGGACAACCTGGCATCGATGCACTACGCGCGCAGATTTCTGCAGTCGCAGGGACTAACGCTGGCGAAGCTACAGGCGATGTTCGCAAACACGTAAAGGATTCTGGGCCATTCCCAGCACCTCTTGCACTAAACGTTGTTCCATGGGCAGGTTCATTAAAGGAAGATGGACATTCATCCGAAGAACTCAAAGTTCGTAATGAATCCCGCAAGATTCTAGGTATGCCGCGGTTAAAGGTTTCTGCAACATGTGTTCGAGTTCCAGTTCTTACAACGCATTCGTTGGCTGTGCACGCAACCTTTAAGAATGATGTAACTCGCAAGGGGGCCCAAAAGCTTCTTGCAAAGGCAGCAGGAGTTACCTTGCTTGATGATCCTGAAAACAAGAAGTTTCCAACACCAAATGATGCTGTTGGAACAGATGCAACATGGGTAGGTCGCGTACGCAGATCACCAGATGACAAGAAATCTCTTGATTTGTTCTT
>CAIXVA010000135.1 GCA_903922745.1 uncultured Actinomycetes bacterium | reverse complement strand
AGAAAGGAACTCCTGCTTCACCAGCAACTGCGCGAGCTAGAAGTGTTTTTCCGGTTCCTGGAGGGCCATACAGTAAAACGCCCTTAGGAATTTTTGCTCCGAGTACTCCATATTTTTCTGGATTCGCAAGAAAATCTTTAATTTCATCTAATTCAGCCAGTGCTTCGTCGGCGCCTGCAACATCTTTAAATGTCGTCTTCGGAACATCGTTATCCTGCAATTTGGCTCGAGATTTTCCAAATTGGAAAACCTTATTGCCGCCTTGTGCCTGGCTCATCATCCAGAAGAATAAGAATCCAATAAGCAAGAATGGAACTATTGAAAACAGGAATGAAATTAACAGCGACTGCGAAGGAACTTTTACATTCCAACCCTTTGCGGGTGGATTAGCTGTTAATGCATCAACAAGTGTCGGTTCTTGGCGTGCAACATAAAAAGACTCAACTTTTGATGAACCCTTTATTGTGTTGCCAGGAGTTAGTATTAAGCGAATCTTTTGCTCTTTATCAACAATTTCGGCAGATAAAACTTGTGACTGTGTGATTGCGTCAATTGCCTGTGAAGTCTCAATTTGTGTGTACTTGTTACCTGCAGATGTGATTTGCCCAAACACCGTAACTGCAAAGATTGCAGCAACAATCCAAAAAAGAGGACCACGGAAAATTTTGCCACCAGTCGTGGCAGGCTTTTTCGGAGAACTCTTACCCGAAAAACTCTTCTTGGCTTGCTTCTTAGGCTTTTGTGCTTGTGACATATCTGGGGATTCTCGTTTCTAATTCTTATTCGTACATGTGCTTAGCAAGCACACCAATGAAAGGAAGGTTGCGGTACTTCTCATCGAAATCAAGTCCATACCCAATTACGAAATCTTTTGGAATATCAAAGCCAACATACTTAACGTTAACTTCAACTTTTGCCGCCTCTGGCTTACGCAAGATTGACAGAATTTCAACTGAACCTACTCCGCGTGATTCAAGGTTTGCCTTAAGCCAAGAAAGAGTTAAACCTGAATCAACAATGTCTTCAACGATCAATACATTGCGACCTGTGATGTCTCGATCTAAATCTTTAAGAATACGAACTACTCCGCTGGACTTTGTCCCGGATCCATAAGACGAAACTGCCATCCAGTCCATTTCTACGTGGCGTTGCAATGCGCGAGAAAGATCAGCAACTGCCATAACCGCGCCTTTTAAAACACCAACAAGTAAAAGGTCTTTACCTTCGTAATCTTTATCAACCTGCGCGGCAAGCTCTTTAATACGTGCTTGCAACTGTTCTTCGGTCACGATTACGCGTTCGATATCGCCCTTGACTGATTCTAAATCCACGGTTCTCCCTATGGTCGGTGCGGTGAGAGCGAAAGTCTGCCTGAAATTCGCTCAACCTTCACACCGCCCGGCAAATTGAGCGCACCTTGGCCGTTCCACCCAGAGATTAGGGCCTCAACAGCGCTCACATGGTCGGCTGAGACCGATCCCGAAGGAGCGCCGGCGGCATAAATGGCAGATCGCAGAATTCGGGTGCGAATTGCTCGAGGCAAGGATTCAAGATGGGAACAATCCAAATCATGAAGCTCTAAATGAATTACTTCCTGCTGCGCCCAATGATCCAGTGCATCTGCATCATCGCGCAACAAATGAGCACTTCGAGCTAAAGCATCTGAAATTCCTGGTCCGATAGTTTTTTCTAAAACAGGAAGTGCTTCGTTGCGAACACGTACCCGCGCAAACTGTGAATCTTGATTGTGCGGATCATTCCAGTAATCCAAACCCATCTCAGTGCAAAACTCTTCGCTTTGAATTCGTGTAATTTCTAGAAGTGGTCGAACATATTTTCCGTTGTGATGTGCCATTCCTGAAAGTGAACGAGTGCCTGATCCGCGAGCAAGTCCCAACAAAACTGTTTCTGCCTGATCATCTTTTGTGTGACCAAGAAAAACTGCAACTGCATTTTCTACTTTCGCAACTTCTTCAATCGCTTGATATCTTGCTTTCCGCGCCGAAGCTTCTAAACCTTCTTTAATATCAACTGTTACTTTCTTAACTACACAAGTAAGACCAAACTTTGCAAGTTGATCAACAACTTTTTGTGCTTGCGACGACGAGGCGGCTTGTAGTTGGTGGTCAACAGTTACGCCGATAACTGTAATTGCAAGTTTTTCTGCTTCAACAGAAAGTGCATATGCAAGCGCTAACGAGTCTGCGCCACCTGAAACAGCAACAAGAACTGTGTCTCCTGCTTCAAATTTTTCCAGCCAAGTTCGAACCGCATTGCGAATTGCTGGAACTGCCGTGGTCATAGGACAAGAGTAGTGCTGCTTTAGACGCGACCACCAAATGGCATTAACCCTTTTACGCTGTAAATACTTGAATACAAAAGACCAGTGTTCTTAGAGTTCGCTTCCCACATCATGCCGTTGCCCGCGTAAATCGTGATGTGGTGAATGGTCGAGATTGTGCCCTTATAGGAGTAGAACAAAAGGTCTCCGGGAACTAGGTTATTGAGGGAAACGTGCATTGTGTAACCAGAATACAAAGCTGAGTTAAGTCGATCCCAGTCGGGCCATCCTAATCCGGCTGATTTATATGCAGCATAAACAAGTCCGGAACAATCAAAGGAACTCGGTCCCTGAGTTCCCCAAATGTACGGCTTGCGAGCAAGAACTTGAGTCTTTGCATAAGCAACTGCTTTATCGCGTTGTGCTTGCGTGGTTCGCATTGAAGAGCGGCCTTTAAACCCAAGATCTGGCCAAATTTTTGCTTGACCACCTGTTTGTGCGGCTGTGTTTGCTTGGCTTTCTTCGAGCAAAGCTAACTGACGTTGTTGTTCTAAAGTTGTGCGAACTTTGCGAGCATTGAGAAGTTCTTTCATCAACTTATCTTGCACTGCTTGTAATTTTGCTACTTCTTTTGCTTGCTCTGCTTTTGCATCATCTGCAACTTTCTTAGCTGCAGCTACTTTATCTGTTGCAACTTGTTGCGCAGCCTTTGCAATATCAGCTGCAGCTTTCGCTTTACGTGCAGCAGCTTCTGCTTCCTTAAAGCGTGCAAGTGCCACAGAATTTTGTGCACCTAAGGTGCTTAATGTTGTTAGTTGATCAATTAATTCTTGTGGGCCATTCGCGCTAAGCAAAGGTTGAATGTCGCTCATGCTGCCACCTAAAATGTATGCATT
>CAIXVA010000134.1 GCA_903922745.1 uncultured Actinomycetes bacterium | reverse complement strand
GGGCGCCGTTTAGCGGCTCTGATGGTGGATTGGTTGGCCTGTTATTTCATTGTCGCAGCCTCTGCTGGCGGCGTGGGCAAAATGGCCCCTAATCGTTCACTGACCGTTCTGGCTCTGTTCTTTGCCGAGATCGCGATCCTTTCAGCACTTCAAGGGGCGAGTTTGGGACACAAAATCTTTGGAATTCGCATTGTTCGTTTTTCAGATGGGGGACCGATTTCTCCGATCGCGGCATTGATTCGTTCAGCGCTATTAGTGAGCGTTATTTTTGCAATCACCTTTGATGAAAATGGCAGAGGAATGCACGAGCGGTTCAGCGGTTCTGTTTTAACTAGAAGTTAGCGGCCCTTAGGAGCGCGAGTTGGCATTGGTCCCTTTGGAATTGGCATAGACATTCCACCAACAGCCTTTAAACGAGCACGGACTTCACGCATTTGGTGAGCAGACAACTTCTTTGGAAGGCGACGCATGTGACGTTGCAGTTTGCGAATTGGAATTCGTCCTTCTTCGTTACCAACAAGAATTTCAATAACGGGGACGCCTGGTGCAAAACGCTCAGCCTTCTTCTTTTCATCGGACATCATTTGTCTGACAGATTGAGACCCTTCACCTGTTAAAACAATTCCTGCGCGGCCAACGCTGCGATGCACCATATCTTGGTTACGGGCAACAGCCACAGCTGGTGTTGTTGTCCAACCTTTTCGAATTGCCATCAGAACGCTAGCTCCTGCACCAATCTGCCCATCGATCGCAGAGTAAGCAGCAGTACCTGCTTGGCGCGTAAAAAAGAAAAGTGTTAGAAGAATTGCAAGAGGCAAAGAAATGAAACCGAAGTAGAAAGGGTGACCAAGCGTTGCGCCAAAACCAATTCCGATTGCCCAGGTAACTACAAAAATGCCAGCAAGGGCAACAGGGATCCACGGTTTAACCTGCTTGGTGACCTTATACGCGTCACGGAAGGTTTGAAAACGAGGAACTTTGATCTTCTTTTCTTTGTCTTTTTTCTTGAACATATTCTTAGTTTAGTGGGGCTGGAGCGGTTCCACCAAGGCGAACCGGTGCCCAGCGTTGGCCCACATGGCTATCAGGGTACTTTTCTTGGACATCACGCAACATTTGGATCATAACTTCGCGCAAATGCGTTTCAGCAACCTCGACATCTGTATCGCGAGAATAGGTGATGGGTAGTCCGAAAGAAACAGTTACTGGGATTTTGCCCCTCTTAAAACTTGGCTTTACACCTTTTGTATACACGCGTTGGCCACCCCAAACAATTGTAGGGATTATTGGAACATCAGCACCGATTGCTAATCGAACCGCACCAGATTTCAGGCCCTTAATTTCAAAGCTTGTAGAAATTGTGCCTTCGGGGAAGATGCCAATAATTTCGCCGGCTTTAAGTGCTCGTAGTGCTGCAACAAAGGATGCGGATCCATTGCTGCGATCCACATTTATATGATGCATTCCACGAAGCAACGGGCCGGCAAGTTTGTTATCAAAGAGTTCTTTTTTAGCCATAAAACGAACGTATCTTTTGGCGGGCAATGCAGCCGTACCAGCGAGAGCGAAATCTAAATAACTAGTGTGGTTAATCGCAAGTATTGCTCCACCTTTACGTGGAACATTTTCTTGAGCTTGAAAATCGAAATTGAATCCTAAATATTTCCAGATAGATTTGATGAGGACTATAACCGGGGGATACACCAGGTCAGCCACGATCTGCCTTCTTTTCCATGGCTTGCTTATACAAACGCCCAGCACGATAAGAAGAACGCACTAGGGGTCCGCTCATTACTCCCAAGAAACCAATCTGCTCAGCCTCTTGTGCAAGTTCAACGAATTCTTGTGGCTTGACCCAGCGCTCTACTGGATGGTGCTTATTAGTAGGTCGTAAATACTGGGTGATCGTGATCAGATCGCAACCGGCACTGTGCAGATCTACCAGTGCTTGTGAAATTTCCTCGCGTGTTTCACCAAGTCCCAAAATCAAGTTTGATTTAGTGATTAAGCCAAAATCCTGCGCCATGCGAATTACACGCAATGATTTTTCATAGGTAAATGCGGGGCGAATCTGCTTAAAAATTCGGGGGACTGTCTCAAGATTGTGGGCAAAAACTTCTGGCTGGGTTTCAAAGATTGGGTTAAGAAGATCAGGATTAGCATTGAAATCTGGAGCTAACATCTCGACACCAGTTCCGGGATTTAACTCATGAACCTTGCGAATAGTTTCTGCATACAACCATGATCCTTCATCTTCAAGATCATCACGCGTTACACCTGTAATCGTTGCATAACGCAACCCCATTGTTTTAACCGACATAGCAACTTTGAAGGGTTCAGCGCGGTCAATTGGTAAGGGCTTTCCTGTATCGATATTACAAAAATCGCAACGACGGGTACAGCGATCTCCACCGATCAAGAAAGTTGCTTCTTTATCTTCCCAACATTCAAAGATGTTTGGACAAGCTGCTTCTTGGCACACTGTGTGCAGCCCCTCAGACTTTACGAGGCTATGAAGTCGCGTGTACTCAGGACCCATGTTCGCACGGGTCTTAATCCATTCTGGCTTTCGTTCAATAGGGGTTTCAGCATTACGTGCTTCAATGCGGAGAAGCTTGCGTCCTTCTGGTGCCATTGTCATTTGCTCACCTTTTTCAATGATTCGAAAATATACCGTTCAACTAATGGTGCGACATCATCAATAATTATTGGTCGACCAAGTTCAATTTCTAGAGAAGTCACATCTGCATCTGCAATTCCACATGGAACAATTTGCTCGAAAGCGGCAAGATCGGGATTTACGTTTAATGCAAAACCATGCATGGTTACACCTTTAGCCACACGAATTCCGATGGCGGCAATTTTTCTGTCACCACGTGCATCTTGGATCCACACTCCAGAGCGACCATCAACTCGAACAGCTGTGATACCTAAATCTGCACACACCAGAATTAGTGCCGCTTCAATTTCTCGAACAAAGCCCACCAATTCAGTGGGATTTTGCAATTTTACGATTGGATATCCAACCAATTGACCCGGACCATGCCATGTGATTCTGCCACCGCGGTCGACATCTATAACGGGGGTTCCATCAGTAGGGCGTTCGGAATCATCGGTTCGTCGACCAGCTGTGTACACCGAAGGATGCTCGAGCAGGAGCAAAGTATTGGGGCGAGAACCCGAGGCGACCTCTTCGTGGATTGTTCGCTGGACATCCCAGGCTTTTTGATATTCCACTAACCCATGACGCGAAAGTGCGATAGTCACAGTGGATCTAGTCTCAAGAACTGGCACATGCACAGCCTAAAGGTAGGCTTGCCTTCTTACCAATTGACGCCAACAGACCTCTCGGAAAGGCCATCTACAACGTGTCTCTCAACCCAAACAAGTCTCGCAAACCTTTCGCCCTCGCAGTCCTAGT
>CAIXVA010000133.1 GCA_903922745.1 uncultured Actinomycetes bacterium | reverse complement strand
GTCGTGCCTCATCAACAATTAAGCGTTTCGGATACATGCCAGGATCATGGGTAAGTACCCCTGCAAGAAATGCTGCAGGGTAATGAGTTTTAAGCCAGGCAGATTGATATGTGGGAAGTGCAAAAGCTGCAGCATGTGCTTTACAAAAACCAAAGGATGCGAAGGCGCGCAGCACATCCCAGATCTCATTGATGATTGCTAGTTCATACCCCTTGGCAGTTGCTGCCGGAAAGAACCAATCACACACCTCTTGTTGGCCTACTCGCTCACCTAAGGATCTGCGCTTTTCATCAGCAGTTGCCAAAGAAACCCCAGTCATCGTTGCGATGATTTGAATGACTTGTTCGTGGAAGACAACAACGCCTTCGGTGTGGGCCAAAATCTCATATAAATCAGGGTGAATTATCTGTGCCGAACTCCACCCATGGCGTGCCTTTAGAAATGGCGTGATCATGTCACTTTTAACTGGACCAGGTCTAAACAATGAAATATCAATAATTAAATCGGTAAAGTTTTTAGGAGCAAGCTTTCCAACTAGTTCGCGCTGTCCAGGACTTTCCACCTGGAAGATTCCAAGGGTGCGTGTGGATTGAATGAGTTCATAGGTTGCTGTGTCATCTAGTGGCACAGCATCAATGTCAATTTTTTCTTCATGGACCCGTTCGATTTCCTTCATTGAATAGGCAATGGTTGATTGCATACGAACACCCAGCACATCTAGCTTTAGCAATCCAACAGCCTCAACATCATCCTTATCAAAGGCCACCATGGGATATCCCCCGGCACTAGCCATTAACGGGGCGCGATCTAAAAATCCACCATCTGATAAAACAATGGCGCATGGATGCATCGCAAGGTGTCTGGGCAAACCATCTAGGCGTTGTGCCATCTCAATTGTTGCTGCCATTAATGGGGCAGATGTATTCATGCGACGAAGTTCTGGCAAGGATTCAAGGGTCGCTGCGATATTGCGGGCACGCACATGTGGCATTGATTTTGCCAACATATCTATCTCCATACCCGGCAAGCCGAGTGCTGCGCCAGCATCACGGATTGCATGGCGGGCCCGATAGGTATCGACCATAGAAACAACTGCGCACCGTGATTGATTGTTAGCTCCAGCCCAATTGCTATCGCCATAGCGCTTAAAGACCATGTCATAGATTTCTAACCTACGAGCAGACTCAACATCGATATCAATATCAGGCAACGCTCTGCGCAGCGGTGAACAAAAGCGCTCCATTAACAAACCATGTTGCATGGGTTCAACACCTGAAATACCAAGTAGGTGACAGATCAGTGATCCTGCGCCGCTGCCACGTGCTGCAACTCGAATACCAGCATCGCGTGCCATGTCAGAAATATCTGCAACTGTTAAAAAGTATGACTCGTATCCAAGTGTTGCAACTGTTGCGAGTTCATCATCTAAACGTGCGCGTGCTTTACTGATTTGATCACTGCTGTTGTATCGCCAGTTAATGCCGGCTTCACTGCGACTGCGCAGCAATGTGCGCATCTCTTGGGCGGTATTGACGCCCACAACGTGAGGTTCTGGCAGGTGCGCAGCTCCCAATCCAATATCTCGCTGGGGCGATAACAAAGAGCGCTCTGCCCATTCACGAGTTGTCTTTAATAGTGCACGCGGTGTTCGCTCCCCTGCAGCTCGTGCAATTTCTGCTGCCAATGAAATCATCTCATCACTAGATTTTAAAAAGCCTTCAGCGTTGCGGCGTTCTATATGGCGATCATGTAGCGGGGCTAGCTGGCGCACGCAATCCAAAACATCGGCAACCGGCCCATCAGTGCGATCCTTCATCCGCACAGCGTTGGTAATAACAGCTTCTAAATCATTATCTCTAGCAAAGATTAAGGACCTTGCAGCGTGTTCAGTAGAGCGCGGGCCACGTCCTGCCACTAAATGTGAAACACATTCAATTGCATTGCCAGCAAAGAGATCCCGGGTTTGATTAAAGATAGATAGCCCTTGATCAAAGCGATGGTTTTGTATCGCGCTGCTCATGGGTGATTCAGGTCCATGCATCGCATAGACATTGGTGCTGTATTGGCTGAACTGTTTCAAAAAATCTAAGGTCAAAACTGGAACACGGGTATCACTTGTCATTGTCAGCGATGTCATCAACCTGCATAGCGAGCGCCATCCGCCATCACTATGCGCCAATAGTGTGATGCGACCCTTTGCATCACCTAGATCAATGGCGCAGTTGACTCCGATAATTGGTGCGATCCCGTAATCAACACAGCTTTGCGTAAAACGGATAGCACCGGCTAACCCATCGCGATCTGTTAGTGCCAGTGCCGGCATTTCAAACTCTGCTGCGCGCTGTACTAAATCGCTAGGTTGTGTAGTTCCGTATTTCAATGAATAGCCACTGGCAACATTGAGATGAATAAAGCTCATACGTTACGAATAATCCACTGACCTGTTACTTCATCACGTTCTAGTTCAAAGGTTGTTAGCGCGCCAATAGGAGCTGCCTCTACCCGCCACAAGGCACGTGCTTGATCATCAGGGCGATACTTGCCATCGCTAATGCGATTCCACCAACCACCTGCTTCACACCATCTAGATAAGACGGCATGAATGCGAAAACGTTTTCCTTTATAGGTGAACTCAATAGGAGTTGTTGCACCATCGATAGTCACATCAAGGGCGGAGTTAACCTGGCTGGCTGACATTTTTAAGGCTACCTTTCAAGGCTGTGGGTATTCGAACAGATGTTCGAAAAATAGCCCTTGCCACCGACAAATAGCAAGCCCGTGAGCGTGTTGAGCCTCGGGGGTCAAGAGGCCTGGGTGCCCCACACTTACCCCATGGAGATCATTGGTGGGTTGCTGGCCGGTGCCTTTATTGGCGCGGTCCTTGGCTTTATCGGTGCCGGCGGGGCGATGCTCTCGGTCCCCATCCTTTTATACATCTTTAACTTCACTCCCCAAGCTGCAACAACTGCGGCAATCGCAGTTGTATTAAGCGCAGCAATTTCGGGTTTGCTTCCAAAGATAAAAAGTAACGAAGTACTGTTCAGAGAAGCGGCAATCATCTGGGCATTGGGCCTTGTTACCAACATTGGTTTTTCAATAGTTGCCCACCGCATGAGTGATTCAGTTATTACAACAGGTTTTTCAATAGTTCTAGTAACCGCTGGAACCATGATGTTGATTAAGCCAATTGCCGGAACAGAAAAGAAGGTTCCTTTCTTCTGGCTTATTGTTATCTCGCTTGTAATCGGTTCAATGACAGGTTTATTTGGAATTGGTGGCGGCTTTCTTGCAATCCCCGTTCTTGTTCTATTCTTCAAAGTTCCACAAGGAAAAGCTGCGGGTACATCTCTTGCAATAATTGCGATCAATTCAATCACCGCATTCTTTGCTCACTATCAAAGCTGGTCTTCAGTTACATGGAGTACTCCTATTGCCATGGCAATTGCGGCGGTTGTTGTTGCTCGCTTTGCATCCATTAAGAGCGGACAGATGAATCCGACTATTTTGCGTAAAGCTTTTGCATTCTTGCTGTACTCGGTTGCGGCCTTCACGCTGCTGCAGACTTGGGTTATTGCTTAAGCGCTCGCACTGTGATGAATCTAGATTGCAGGCCAACGACCATATACAGAAGTACCGGGAAAGCAAATGCAACCGGTAGCGATGTAAGTTCGGCGAGTAATCCAATAAGTGTTGGTCCGCCAAAGTAGGCAGCAATAGCAATTAATCCGACACGAGCTAAACCAACAGATGGTGCAATTCCTGGAATAGATGCTGCTGCCAGGTTAAACGCTGGGAAAAATGGTCCCATTCCAAAACCAGCAGCTGCAAAGCCAGTACAAACAACTATCAAACCTAGTGTTTGGTGCGATTGGGATAATGGAATGCCGATCAATAAACCAATCCCCCACAGCCCGCCACCAAAATAACCACCATATTTAACTGTGTTCACATGGCCCCACTTTTCAAAGGCGCGATCACCCAGTAATCGACTTGCAATCATTGCTAAGGAAAAAGTCGTAGAAGCTGCTGCATTTAAGCCTTTGCCAATACCCATATGGTCCTGCAAAAGAATGCCGCTCCATTCATATGCGCCACCTTCAGGAATAAGTGAACACATCAAGCCAATTCCAAGTCCCCACAAGATCAGAGATTGCTTGCCGAACAACGCGACCTTTCCGGCATCTCCTTCTCCTGGCTCACCTAAGTGACCATCGTGTTCTGCTGGCAATAAGAAATGCGCAATAAACTGATAAACAAACAAACCAAAGATTGCAATGGCAATTAAGTTATCGCGGGGAGAAACATAGTTTGCAACCAATCCCCCGACTAAGGTCGCAGCAAATGCGCCAATACTCCAGAGTCCGTGAAAGCTAGACATCCAGCGACCTTTAGTATGTTTTTCAATTTCAACAGCTTGGCCGTTAATGGCAATATCCATAAATGAGACATTAAAACCACAAATGAATAAACCAAGTAACAGCGTTTGAACATTGCTAGCAAGTCCAACTATGAAAACGCCGACAGGCAGTAACACGCCCGAAATTTGAACTACAACCTTTGATGAATATGAATGCACCACACGTCCTGCAAGTTGTGCACCAGGAATTGATCCCACAGTGCTGGCCAGCAATACAAGTCCGAACTGGCCATCACTTAAGTCCAGCGCTGTCTTTATCTCCGGAATACGTGGAATCCAGGCAAGGCCCAAAAACCCCAAAAAGAAAAAGGATGCCCACACAGCATTTCGCGCTCTAATGCCCAGCGCATATAAATCAGTTGTCATATAGTGATAACGGTAACTGACAATGCTCACTTCAGCCCTTTACACTCAAACATGTTCTTTTCGTTTTGGCCACATTCAAACGAATTCTCTCGAACCCGTAAAGATCTCACTACAGACTTAATCGCAGGTATTACTGTCGCAATCGTTGCCTTGCCCCTTGCTATTGGCTTTGGCATTACATCAGGAATGTCAGCTGCTGCGGGGTTAACAACTGCAATCATCGCTGGCTTTTTAGCTGCGGTATTTGGTGGCTCAAAATTCCAGGTAAGCGGTCCGACAGGTGCGATGACAGTTATCTTGATTCCAGTTATTCAAAAGTACGGTCCAACTGCAATTCCAGCACTAGGTGTGATGGCTGGAGTCATGGTGGTGTTGATGGCCATATTCAAATTGGGCGCAATTATTAATCGTGTTCCTTGGGCAGTAGTTGAAGGTTTTACAGTGGGTATCGCACTTGTTATTTCATTGCAGCAGATTCCATTGGCACTTGGCATTACAAAGGGTGCAGGCGATAAATCGCTACCAGTTGCTTGGCACACTATTCAAAATGCACTAGACCTTGGCTTAAATACAACCTCATTGGCAGTTGTCATCCTGACGCTAGTCATTAAGTTCAACTTCCCACGCATTGCAAAGAAACTTCCATTTCATATTCCAGCCAGCTTTGTATCACTGCTAGTGGTAACAATAATTGTTAAAGCTGCATCTATCGATGTGGTAACTATTGGCACAATCCCTCGCAGCATTGGATCTTTACAAACTCCGACCTTTGGCGATTTCAATAACTTATTAATCCCAGCTCTTTGGATTGCACTATTAGCGGCGGTCGAGTCACTTCTGTCAGCTCGTGTTGCCGATGGAATGGCACATGAAAAAGTGCACTTTGAACCAAACCGTGAATTATTTGGCCAAGGCATAGCAACTTTGGCAGCATCTGTCATGGGCGGAATGCCAGCAACAGGTGCGATTGCCCGAACTAGTGTGAATGTGCGATCACATGCTAAATCTCGCGTGGCTTCAATCTTTCATGCGATTGTCTTACTGCTCATCGCCTTGATTGCAGCGCCACTAGTTAGTGCAATTCCAACAGCTGCAATCGCGGGAGTATTGCTTGGGACTAGCTACAGAATCCTCAACCCTGTTTCAATTATGGAATCTTTGCGAACTACCAAGATTGAGGCAGCCACATTGCTCGTTACGGCCATTTGTGTCTTAGCAATTGACCTTATTTGGGGAATGGCTATCGGAATTGCACTTCATTTAATTCTAGATCGTATTAAAGTGCGCACATGGAAGGCGTAAAAGAAAAAGCAGCCGTAAAGCGAGTACTTACCGCTTTGCACGAACATGGACTCGAAGGTGAAGTCCACGTACTTTCAGATAGCGCCCGCACAGCACAAGAGGCTGCAACAGCACTTGGCATAGAAGTTGGCCAGATCGCATCATCGTTGATCTTTAAACTTCCGGATGAATCACCGCTGCTGGTTATTACTAGCGGACGTCACCGCGTTGATACAGATTTGGTTGCCAAGAATTTAGGCATTGAAAAGCTAGGCCGTGTTGATGCTGATTACGTGAAGGAAAAGTCTGGGTTTTCAATTGGTGGGGTTGCTCCAATCGGCTGGGTCTCACCAGCAACAATTCTTATCGATCAAGCGCTCAATGATTATGAAGTCGTATGGGCAGCTGCTGGCCACCCCCATGCGGTATATCCAACTAGTTATACAGAGTTAATTGAATGCACTGGTGCAAAGCCAATGGTTGTTGGCGATTAAAAATGAACACTCTTGGAATGATTGCAATTGTGGTCGATGAATATGACGTGGCAATTGCACATTATGTAAATGATCTTGGCTTTAGCTTGCTTGAAGATAAAGAGATGACATCAGAGAAGCGTTGGGTTGTTGTTGCGCCAAGCAATGACGGAGCAAAGATTTTGCTTGCAAGGGCGGCCACAGATCAACAAAGAGATGCGATCGGTAACTCAACTGGTGGTCGAGTTGGCTTCTTTATGTACACAACAAACTTTTCAGAAACCTTCGAAAAGTACAAAGCTCGAGGAATTGAATTTGTTGAACAACCCCGCCAAGAGGCATATGGACAAGTGGTTGTCTTCAAAGATAAATATGGAAATAAATGGGATCTCATTGAGAGTTTAGCCAAGTGATCGTTGCTTATTTCTGGAGCATTAAACCCAAAGCCATTCCCTTTGCACTACTTGCAATGGCAGTTGATAGATTCACACTAAGCCGCTCAAAAAATGTTGGCTTCTACAAATCCTTAGGCACAGGTAAAGGTGAAACATTCACACCAGCAGATGCCAATTCACTACGTTGGGGTTTAGTTGCGCAAGTCCACGACCTAGAATCTTTTGATCAATCATTGGTTGTTAAGCGTTGGCGCAAGAACAGTGTTGATGAGTTTCGCGCAGTTCTAGAGCCAATTTCTTCCCACGGTAAATGGGCTGGTAAAGAACCCTTTGTTGCAACAGCCAAAGATTGGACTGGTCCAGTTGCAGCCATTACCCGTGCACGGATTAAATGGCATCAAAACTTTAGATTCTGGAGCTCGGTTCCTCCTGTAACAATGTCGCTTAAGTCAGCGCCAGGATTGATTTCGGCAATTGGCATTGGTGAGGCTCCTATTGGATTACAGGGCACATTTTCATTATGGGAATCTGCTGCTGCAATTAAAGAGTTTGCATACAAGGGCGCGGCTCATCAAAAGGCGATTGCCGATACCGCAACCTATAACTGGTACTCAGAGGAGCTATTTGCACGGTTTGCCGTCAAAGATATGCGCGGCTCAATTCATTAACTACTGCTTATAAATGAAATAGGGCAGACTTACACCTATGTCCATCCGCCATTACACCCCAAGACGTAGAGCACGTGGTGGCGCATCTCCCCTACTGATCAAAGTCATGGGTGTTGCACTTGGCGCGACAGTGTTATTGCAAATTCTGTATCCATTAGTTGATGGTGGATTACTTGGCGTCATAACTATTACTTCTGTTTACACAGCCGCCTTTGCAATGTTTCTTCATGGCATCGCTGCATACGGCGCGCGCTATGGCTGGACCATGTTGGGCATTACTGTCACATTCGGTTTCTTGATTGAACAACTTGGCGTAACAACTAGCTGGCCATTTGGTGAATACGCATACTCAGATACTTTAGGTCCAAAGATTTTTTCTGTGCCACTAGTCGTTCCATTTGCATGGGTAATGATCGCCCATCCTTGCTTAGTTGCTGCTCGTCGCATTGGTAAGTCATGGGTCTTTTTATATGGCGCACTCTTAATGACTGCATGGGATTTATTTCTAGACCCGCTAATGGTCACATCTGGACGATGGACTTGGATTGTTAAAGGCACTCACATTCCATTTCAACCCGAAATCCCATTGTCTAACGCATTTGGTTGGTTGCTATCAGGAATGCTGTTAATGACAATCCTGCACTTTTTAACCCCGCGTGATCGACGCAAAGTTGGTGGTTCATTAATCGCTGCAGATGTATTACTCGCCTGGACACTGTTCTCGGGTGTAGTAGGCAATCTATTCTTTTTCAGTCGCCCGGGGATAGCGCTATTTTCAGGATTAATTTTGAGTACTTTGCTGACCCCTTACTTCTTTAATCGTTGGGTCGGAAGACCGTAACCCTTCAATGATTCTCTTTTTCCTAATACCTGTAATCCTGCTGACAATCGCAGCAGTTAACTTTGTCCAAATTCGCACACCTAAGCGCACTTCAGATTTGCTGCAACCTGTTGGAGTGATAGTTCCTATGCGTAATGAAGCTGAAAATGTGGAAGGTTTAGTTGCAACCTTGGCAGCCCAAGATGGACCATTCCACTTTTATTTATTGGATGACAGCTCAGACGATGGAACTTTAGATCTGCTCAATCGATTCACTAGCGGGGACTTACGATTCACCGTGATCAAAGGTTCGAGCCTTAATGATCAGTGGATTGGCAAGACCTGGGCGCTACAGCAACTTTTTGATGCTTCCAGTGAAGAGATCCTCGTATCAATCGATGCTGATGTGCGCCTAAGCAATGATGCAATCAACAAAGCGGTGACGTTGTTGAATAGTGTTCGATTAGATTTCGTCTCCCCATACCCACGCCAGAAGGCACAGAGTTTTGCTGAACGTTTGATTCAGCCATTGTTGCAATGGTCGTGGCTGACAACAGTTCCACTTCGTTATGCCGAGAACTCAGGACAAAAATCCATGGCTGTTGCTAACGGACAGTTCTTTGTTGTTCGACGTTCAGCCCTTGATTCAATCGGTGGTTACCAATCTGTAAAGCACGCTGTTATCGATGATGTTTTCTTGGCACGTGAGTTGGTTAAGAACGGATCATCGGGCACCGTGATCAACGGTTCTGATATCGCAGAGACCCGAATGTATGCATCGTGGAGTGAAATCAAGTGCGGATATGGAAAATCTCTTAACCAAGCTTTCGGATCAATTATTGGTGCAATCTTTGCACTCGTATTTCTTACTGCAACTAGCATCGCTCCCCTGATT
>CAIXVA010000132.1 GCA_903922745.1 uncultured Actinomycetes bacterium | reverse complement strand
TATGGATATGTCACTGATTACCCAGTAGAACGCATGATGCGCGATACGAAGTTAACTCAAATTTACGAGGGCACTAATCAGATTCAGCGCATCGTTATGGCGCGCAACTTACCTAACGGTTAAAGCGCACAACAATCGAAGGCGAAGCGGCAGCATCCAATGGGATGTCGTGTGCTTCATGTGGCAATACTTCACTATTTAATTCACCGGCATAGACCAAACCGATTTTCCATGCTGTTAAATGTGGCAAAGCGCGATCGTAATAACCGCCACCTTGACCCAGGCGATATCCAGCTTGGTCAATGCGAAGTGCTGGGACAACTACGGCTGTAATCGGTGAAAGATCTTTTAGTGCATCACCTAACGGTTCTAAAATTCTCTTCTTTGTTATCAATTGATTGGGATCACCATTCCAAGTGACCCATTCCAGTTGATCGCCATTAATCCTGGGTAGGACTACGGTTTTTCCATCTCTGAGAACAGCTTCATTAATTTCGACGGTACTTGGCTCGTACTCATAGGAAACATACGAGGCAATCGTTGAGGCTGAGACTATTTCTGGTGCCTTTAAGATGACATTGAAGTTGCAGGGGATGAATTTCTGAGAACGCTCGCGACGGGCTCGATCGCGCAATGCTGTTTTCTGATCTGTCATTTAAATCTCCCGTTAAATCCCAAGGATTAAACTCTTAAACAAGTAGGGTGTGATTATGTCAGAACACACACGAGTAGAAGAGTTTCTAACCTCCTTACTCGCCATCTGCAAACCACTCGAACCATTTGAGATGCCATTGTTAGATGCACATGGCGCCACCCTTGCGGAAGATATTTACGCCGGAGAACGCTTAGTTCTTCGCTCCGGTACCCGTATTCGCTCGACCCAGATTGGGTTAGCTGCATCAATTGGTCGAGACCATCTACCAACTCGTCCACACCCACGCGTTGTAGTTCTTTCAGCTGGTCCTGATTTAGTTGAGCCTGGGCAGCCTTTAAAGAACGCAAGCGATGAGTACGAAACAAATTCTTGGTTGTTAACAACTGCAGTGCGCGAAGTGGGCGCCGTTGCTTATCGCGTTCACTCAATTCCAGATGATGAAGCCCAACTTCAGAAAGTAATCGAGGATCAATTAGTGCGCGCAGATTTAATCATCATCAGCGGAGAGCGCAATGATGATTCATTTGATTTAATTTCTCGCACACTTGCCGGACTTGGCGAAATAACTACAGTTGATCTGGCAATCGAATCCAGCGGGCGCCACAATTTTGGAACCATTGGTCCCGACAAGACACCTGTTGTAACTCTTCCAGGTGATCCCATCGCGGCTTACATTTCATTTGAGCTCTTTGTTCGACCGATGATTCGCACAATGTTAGGTGCCGCAACAATTCACCGCCCATCAGTGAAGGCGGCGCTTGAAAAACCAATCGAATCTACTTCTGGAATGCGTGCATACGTACGGGCTATCTTGGCTGATGATGGAAATTCTGTTACACCACTAGCTGATCAAGATGAACAATCAACTTTGTCTGATGCAAATGCGTTTATTGCTATTTCT
>CAIXVA010000131.1 GCA_903922745.1 uncultured Actinomycetes bacterium | reverse complement strand
TCGTCATATCAAATTGAAGGTGCAGCAAATGAAGATGGTCGCGGTGCATCAATCTGGGACACATTTTGCAAAACACCTGGCAAGGTAGCAAAGGGTGACACCGGTGATGTGGCCAATGATCACTACCACCGTTATCCAGAAGACATAAAGATCATGAAGGATCTTGGATTACAGGGATACCGATTCTCTTTTGCCTGGCCTCGCATGTTTCCAAATGGTGATGGTGTGCGCGAAGAGCGTGGTTTTGATTTTTATGATCGTTTAATCGATGGCTTGCTAGAAGCTGGTATCGAACCATTGGCAACTCTGTATCACTGGGATCTGCCACAGGCTTTGCAAGATAAGGGTGGTTGGGTAAATCGCGACATCATTAATCATTTCGCAGATTATTCGACAGCAATTGTCGAGCGCTTTGGTGATCGCGTTAAGAAGTTTTCACCTATTAACGAGCCATGGGTTGTAGCGTGGCTTGGATATGGCATTGGTATCCACGCACCAGGAATTTTAGATCGCAGATCAGCTTTTACTGCTGCTCACCACACAGTGCTGACACACGCTGCATCAACCAATGCCATGCGCGCAGTGCGCAGTGACATCTTGACTGGACCAGTTCTTAATCAAGCGAACCATGTTGCAGATGATTTAAATGATCCAGCACAAGCACATGCTGCAGCTATTGGTGATGCTCACCAGAATCGTTTCTGGATGGATGCGATTATGCATGGTGCCTATCCGCAGATCTTGATTGATACCTACGGTGACGAGCTAACGTCTGTCATCAAAGATGGCGATATGAAGGCTGCTCAGGTAAAGAATGATTTCATCGGCATTAACTATTACTTTGATAACCGCATCGGCAAATCACTGGACGGAAAGCCTGAATGGCACTCTATTTCAGGGCTTTTCGAGCTAGATATCGATGAGACACCACGCGGTCCGCTCACAGATATGGGTTGGCCGTTATCTCCAGAAGGATTAGAAAACTTGTTGGTGCGTTGGCATAAAGAACATGGCGATAAGTTGCCACCTTTGTACATCACTGAAAACGGCGCTGCATATGGAGATGGTCCGGATAGCAGTGGACGTGTTGCAGATCAAAATCGTATTGATTACTTACAAACACATTTAAAGGCTGTCTCAAATGCGATTGCACAAGGTTCACCTGTTAAGGGTTACTACCAATGGTCACTGATGGATAACTTTGAATGGGCACTTGGCTATGACAAGCGCTTTGGAATCGTGCATGTTGATTTTGAAACACAAAAGCGAATCATAAAAGATTCAGGGTATTGGTATCGCGATCAGATTAAAAACAACGGGACAAATATTTAGTCGGAGATTATTTAACGCTACCAGCTAGCAACCCGCGGACGAAGTAGCGCTGCAATGAGAAGAACACGATCAGTGGGATCGCAATAGTGATGAACGCACCAGCTGATAGTTGCGTGTATCCAGAACCGTATTGACCAACAAGTGATGCTAGCTTGCTGTTGATTGGTGCCACTTCTTCTGTGCCAGATGCGAAGGTAAGTGCAACTAGCAAGTCATTCCACACCCACAAGAACTGGAAGATTGCAATTGAAGCAATACCAGGAATTGATAGCGGAAGAACAATTCGACGGAATACCGTGAAGTGATTTGCTCCATCTACGTAAGCAGCTTCCATTAGATCGCGAGGCAATCCTGCGATGAAGTTGTGCAATAGATAGATCGCCAGCGGTAATGCAAACATTGTGTGAGGCAACCAAATGCCGGCAAACTTTCCGGCAATGCCTAATGCCGGGAAGATTGCTACAGATCCAATGTGTGCTCCACCGGTAAAAAGTAAAAGAAGTGGGATCAAAGCCATCTGCAAAGGCACTACTTGCAGCGCAAATATTGAGAAAAATAGGAAATCACTGCCACGGAATCGAATCCATGCAAGTGCATATGCCGCCATTGTCGCAATAACGATCGGGAAGATCGTTGCTGGCAAAGTAATAACAATTGAGTTAATGAAGTAAGGAAGCACACCTGCTTTTAAAGACTCTGTTGAGTCACCAAGGAATACACCTTTGTAGTTAGCCAATGTGAAGCTTGGGTGCAACAGTGTTGTCCACCATGCTTCATCCAAAATCGCTTTTTCACCCTTAAATGAGGTTACTAATAATCCCATCGTTGGAACTGTCCAAATAAAGGTAACAAACCAAACTACAGTTGTAGCAATCTTGCTTGAAAAAATCTTGCGGCCAGGATTGTGCTCAGCGAGCTTCTTTGCCATCAGTGAGTACGCTCCTTTCGCAATGATCGAATGTTGTAGATAAGAATTGGTGTAACTAACAAGAAGAGAACAACGGCAAGGGCAGAACCTTTTCCTTGGTCAAATTGAACGAAGGTCTGTGAATACATTTCATTTGCAAGAACGTTTGTACTGAAGTTACCGCCTGTCATTGTGCGGACAATGTCGAATACCTTCAAGGCGCCGACAACACCGGTTGCAAGAACGACGATGAAAGTTCCCTTCACCATTGGGAAGGTGATGTTGCGGAATAAACGCCAGCCATGTGCGCCATCTAGCGCTGATGCTTCGACGATATCTGCGGGTACTCCCTTGATGGCTGCAGACAAAATAACCATTCCAAATCCCATTTGAGTCCATACATAAATAATCATTAACAAGAAAGTATTAAGGGGCTTTGACAGCATCCAGTCGCTCGGGGTCATTCCAAAGAATTTAACGATTGCGCTAAGCAAACCGATTTGAACCTCATTTGGTTCGTTGTATTCGTAAACAAATTTGAAGATAATTGACGCGCCGACAAAAGAGATTGCCATAGGCATAAATAACAGTGATTTTGGGATGGATTCGTGCTTAATACGATCCAACATAATGGCAAGCAATAAACCAAGTGCTGCCGTAAATAGAGGAACAACCATAATCCACAAAATTGTGTTGATCATGATCGTTTTTACGTTTGGATCTTCAAGCATCCATTGGTAGTTAGCTAATCCAACCCATCCATTTGAATCTGGATTCATAAAACTAAAAAGAATTGTTCGCACGCCAGGAATTACGACACCGGCAAGAAGCAACAGAAGTGCTGGTGCTAAAAAGATTGTTAACGCAATTGGTCGAGCTTTTCTGCCATTAGCGCGGCCCGCAATTGCAAAGATAACTCCTAGCGCAATAAAGAAAATAGCAATTGCAGAAAACGCCGAGGTGAACTTTGGAATATTGACTGACAAAAAATCTGACATTTTGCGTTCACCTTTCTTTATTCGTATTTGAAAAGGAGTTTAAGTGCAGAGGAGGCCACCCGTAAAGGTGGCCTCCTCTGTATTACTTATTGCGCTGTATTAGCCCTTTGGCCAAGCAGCGTCGATTGCCTTTACAACATCAGCAATGGACTTTCCTTCACCGAACCAAGCAGTGAATTCCTTCCATTCTGCACCTGCACCGACAGCAGCTGGCATTAAGTCAGATGCGTCGAATCCAAATGTTGACTTTGGATTTGCTAGGTATGTTGCAGCTAGCTTGTCAACAGGATCCTTGTAAGCAGCTAGTGGTACACCTGAGTTAGCTGAGATCCAGTGATCTAGCTGTACACGTGATGTAGCAAATGTTGCTGATGAAAGGTATGCCTGTACTGCCTGTACCTCTGGACGTGATGAGAAAGCTGCTGTGAACTCTCCACCACCAACAACAGGAACAGTTACCTTTGAATTTGTAGCTGGTAGGTAGAACGCAAATGCATCACCTGTTGGTGAGATTGTTGCGCCTGTTTCAGCAATTAGGTTGCCGTAGAAAGAAGCCTGCTGAAGCATCATGCACTTACCAGTAGGAATTCCCTTACCTGCATCCTGGAATGTTGTTGTTGCGATTCCCTTAACGTTGCCAACCCACTTTGGATTCTGCATCCAATCTGCAACCTTTTGCATTGCTGCAACGATCTTTGGATCTGAGAACTTAACTGTGTGGTTTACCCAACCGTTGTAAACATCTGATCCGTACTCACGTAGAACCATCTGCTCAACCCAGTCAGTTCCTGGCCAACCAGTTGCTCCACCTGAACCGAGACCACCACAGAATGCAGTCTGACCCTTTGCGGCCATCTTGTCTGCAAGTGCTGTCATGTCAGCCCATGTTGTTGGAACTTCGTAAC
>CAIXVA010000130.1 GCA_903922745.1 uncultured Actinomycetes bacterium | reverse complement strand
CGGCAGACAACATACGCATTGTGATTTCACTCTTTGACATTTCAAGAGAGAAGATGACTGATGTTAAACCATCATGAATTGATGCATGGCGGGCGATATCAAGACCAAGTGTTGACTTACCCATTGCAGGACGCGCAGCAAGAATAATCATGTTACCTGGGTGCAGACCATGAGTTAGTGCGTCAAGATCTTTAAACCCTGTCTTAACACCTTCAACACCAATACCTTTTGAAATCGCTTCGATCTCATCAAGTGCTTGTGGCAAGAGTGTTGAAAGTTGTACGTAATCTTCTGACGAGCGACGTTCGGTTACTGCATAAACCTCAGCTTGTGCGAGGTCCACCATGTCATCGACTTCACCTTCGGTTGTGTAACCGTATTGAACAATCTTTGTACCTGCTTCAACTAAGCGGCGCATGATTGCATGTTCGCGAACAATCTTTGCGTAGTAACCAGCGTTAGCAGCTGTTGGAACAGATGAGATAAGTGTGTGTAGATATGGAGCACCACCTGCGCGAGAAATATCTCCGCGCTTTGAAAGCTCTGCAGATACTGTTACGGCATCTGCTGGTTCTCCGCGGCCATACAAATCAATAATTGCATCATAAATTAATTCATGTGCTGGGCGATAGAAATCGCGATCGCGAATAATTTCGATGACATCTGCAATTGCATCCTTAGATAACAACATTCCGCCAAGAACAGATTGCTCTGCAATTAAATCTTGCGGTGGTGTGCGCTCAAACTCGGCGCCAACAGAGTTGATGTTGGGATCACGAGGGCGGTTATTAGGAAGTTCTGCGATGCTCACGCGTTAAACCTCCCATAGGACACTGACAAGTGCGTTACCTGCTGCGCGTAACTTAAACCGTGGCCCCCCGTGAGCGCGAAGATCTCCCTTTGCCCCTGGGGAAAAGCTGTGGGTAAGTAGGTGGATAAGGGCGATTTCCTGTGTATGCAGCGGTGGATCGATTGTGCATAACTACTGCTGCCGGCTCTCACCCCTGCCAAAGGTGCAGGTCAAAGGCGATATCTATGCACACAGCCCTGTGCATGAAAGTATTTTTGTGTATCCCATAATGCGAGATCGCACCAACTGTTTACCTACGTACGGCAGAGTTCACCCATGATCGTTGATTACGCCCTCTACGCCAATGGTGTCCGCTATAGCGAACCTTCAAATTTGCCTGAACTTATTACAAAAGCAAAAACCGAAGGCGGTTTTGTCTGGGTTGGATTAGCTGAACCCACGCAAGAAGAGTTCGACAAGATTGTTGGCGACTTTAGATTTCATCCATTAGCAATTGAAGATGCAATTAGTGCAAAACAACGACCAAAATTTGAAGAGTACCCGGGGTTACAGTTTTGTGTGCTGCGCACTGTTTTTTACGATGAAGCAAAGAGTGAGGTATCGACCGGAGAAATATTCTGCTTCATCGGTGAAAACTTTATTGTTGTTGTTCGCCACGGTGATGGCTCGGCATTAGTTAATACTCGTCACCAATTAGAAGGCAACCCTGATCAATTGGCAAAGGGACCGTACGCAGTCCTACACGCGATCATCGATCATTCCATCGATTGTTATATTGATATCGCTGCAGAGCTTGAAACAGATGTGATGCAGGTTGAACAACGAGTATTTAACGGTGATTTAGAAACTCAGTCAGAGGATATCTACTTTCTAAAGCGCGAAGTTATTGAGTTCCGCCATGCGATTGATCCATTGCTATCGCCATTACAAAAGCTAGCCAGCGAGGGTGCTCCTCACATCAATCCAGCTCTCACTCCATTCTTTCGTGACACATTGGATCACTTATCACGTGCATCTGATGCTGCAGCTGGTTTGGATACCTTGCTTACATCAGCCCTACAAGCAGATTTAGCGCATATCCAACTGCAACAAAATATCGATATGCGCAAGATAACCGCCTACGTTGCACTCGCATCGGTGCCAACGATGGTTGCCGGTATTTATGGAATGAACTTTGATGTAATGCCTGAATTACGCTGGAAATTTGGGTATCCAATGGTGTTGACAGGATTATTGCTTGTGACTGGTTTTCTGTACAGAAAATTCAAGAAAGCCAAGTGGTTATAAATCTGCAATAAAAAACCCGCCACATAAGCGACGGGCTTTTTAATTAAAGCGTTAGTTAATTTGAATTACTTGTCAGCTACAACGCTTACTGAAACCTTTGCAACCACGTTATGGCCCAAAGAGACCTTTACTTCGTGTGCGCCAAGCTTCTTGATGTGGCCCTTAGTAGCGATCGAGTGACGATCGATATCTAGACCAGTTGCAGACTTGATTGCTGAAGCAACATCTTTGTCAGTTACTGAACCAAAGAGTGCACCCTTAGCACCAACCTTGACCTTAGTAACAACTGATGCGTTCTCAAGCTTTGCCTTGATTTCTTTAGCGTGATCGATATCGCGAACTTCGCGTACTGAACGTGCGCGACGAATGCTTTCGATCTGCTTTTCTCCACCGAGTGACCAAGCAATTGCGTTTCCGCGTGGCAACAAGAAGTTGCGAGCGAATCCATCTTTAACAGTTACAACATCTCCTGCAGCGCCTAGGCCTGCAACTTCGCGAGTAAGGATTAGTTTCATTGTTCTATTCCCCTTATCGCGCTGAAGATGTGTAAGGAAGTAGTGCTACTTCACGACTGTTCTTTACCGCGGTTGCGATTGAACGCTGGTGCTGTGTGCAAGCACCTGTAACGCGGCGAGCGCGGATTTTGCCGCGATCAGAAATGTACTTGCGAAGTGTCGCAATATCTTTGTAATCAATAAATGTGACCTTCTGCTGGCAGAAGCTGCAAGGCTTCTTCTTAAACTTTTTGTTTAAGGCTGCTTGCTTCGCATTCTTATTCTTAGGCTCGCGTAGAGCCTTGTTATTTCTTGCTCCCATTATGGTGCTCCTTTTCGGGCCCTAGTTTTTAGAAGTTTCCTTCTTAACTAGGAATGGATTGTCGGTTGGATTAAGTGTGTTTAGAACGGTGGTTCGTCGGTAGTAGATGTTCCCCATCCACCACCTGCTGGTGCTGATGAGGATGATGCTGCTGCCCATGGGTCTTCGTTAAATGAATCTGCTGCAGCTGGTGCAGAGAATCCGCCGCTTCCGCCTGCACGCTGGGCCTTTGTGACCTTCGCTGTTGCATTGCGTAGTGATGGACCAACTTCATCTACTTCTACCTCAAAGACGGTGCGCTTTTCGCCCTCTTTAGTTTCATATGAACGTTGCTTAAGACGACCAGAAAGGATGACGCGCATTCCTTTTGTCAGTGACTCTGCAACATTTTCTGCTGCTTGACGCCAGATCTGACACTGAAGGAAAAGGCTCTCGCCATCTTTCCATTCATTAGTTTGCTTATCTAAATAGCGTGGTGTTGATGCAACGCGAAATTTTGCAACGGCCGCACCTGATGGTGTGAAACGTAGCTCTGGATCGTCAACTAAGTTGCCGATCATCGTGATTGTTGTATCTCCTGCTGCCATTTTATTTCCTCATCTCTACTCGTGGAGTCCTAGCATCATGTATGCAAAAAGATTATGCGTCTAGACGCATTGCCTTTGTGCGTAACACTGATTCGTTCAAATTAAGCTGGCGATCTAATTCCTTAATCGCTGCTGGTTCGCAATTCATATCAATGACTGCGTAGATACCTTCGCCTTTTTTCTGAATTTCAAAAGACATACGGCGACGGCCCCACAAGTCGAGCTTGTTGACTGTTCCACCTGAGTCTTTAATGATCTTCAAGTATGTTTCTAGGCTTGGTGTGACTGTGCGTTCTTCTAGTTCTGGATCAAGAATGACCATAAGTTCATAATGACGCATGTGTTAACCCGACCTCCTCTGGACTAAGACGGCCACGGTATTTCCGTGACAGGAGGGTTAAATTCCTTATTACCTAAGGAAAACCTTAGGCTTTAAGAGGTCTAAGGGTAAGCCTTTGAGCCCTCAAACAGTAAATCCATGAGCTGGCTATGCGTATTTCGAGCCTGTAAAGCCCGTCTGGCCAGGACCGCCATCAGATAGATCGTGCCCGCAATGCGGACGAGGGTCAGGATGGCAAATGGGGTCGCTGCCAGGCCAAAGT
>CAIXVA010000129.1 GCA_903922745.1 uncultured Actinomycetes bacterium | reverse complement strand
GCCGTGGAACCAACCATTCGAAAGTCGGTTCTCTAATGTTGGAAATTCGTCCAATGACACATGCCGACGTAGCCGAGGTGCTGGTTATCGAAGCTGACTTGTTTCCGATTGATACCTGGAGCGAAGAACTCTTTCTTGGAGAACTTGCTGAAGTTTCAATTTCTCGTGATGTTTCAGTAGCAGTTCTGGATTTGCAAATTGTTGGCTATGCCTCATTTAGATATGTTGGCAAACAAGGCGATGTGAATACCGTTGCAGTGGCTAGAGACCAACATGGCAAGGGGATTGGTACTGCGTTAATGGACTGGCTTGAATCTCAAGCGACATTGCGCAACGTTCGAGAAATCTTCTTAGAAGTTCGCAGCGACAATGTCGCGGCTATGAAGATGTACGCATCTCGTGGCTACGAACGAATTGATGTTCGACGCAATTATTACGGAAACACAATTGACGCAAACATTATGCGAAAGCGAGTTGCTAATGTCTGAGCCATTGATTTTGGGAATTGAAACTTCGTGTGATGAAACCGGTATTGGAATAGTGCGCGGTACAACCTTGCTAGCTGATGAAGTTGCGTCGAGCGTTGATGAGCATGCTCGGTTTGGTGGGGTAGTACCTGAAATCGCTAGCCGCGCCCATTTAGAAGCAATGGTGCCAACGATTGAACGTGCTTGTAAATCGGCCAACATTAAACTCGCAGACATTGATGCCATCGCAGTTACCTCTGGTCCAGGTTTGGCTGGAGCATTACTCGTTGGAGTTGCTGCAGCTAAGTCTTTGGCAGTTGCTTTGGGCAAACCGGTTTATGGAGTTAATCACTTAGCAGCTCACGTTTGCGTTGATCAACTTGAACATGGACCCCTTGATGAACCAAGTGTGGCAATGCTGGTTTCAGGTGGGCATTCATCCTTGTTGTTGGTACCGGACATCACTCAAGACGTAATTCAGCTTGGACAAACAATTGACGACGCGGCAGGTGAAGCATTCGACAAAATTGCTCGGGTTCTAGGACTTCCATTTCCAGGGGGACCCTACATAGATAAAGCAGCACAAATGGGAAATCCAAATGCGATTGATTTCCCACGCGGATTAACGTCACCTAAAGACATGGCTAAGCATCGCTTTGATGTTTCATTCTCTGGGCTAAAGACTGCCGTAGCTCGCTGGATTGAAACTGAGCAGCAGACCGGAAATATCGTGATGGTAAATGATGTGGCTGCTTCATTTCAGGAAGCAGTCGTTGATGTATTACTTCGCAAGGCCATTGATGCCTGTTTGAGTAACAATGTTGGAACTTTGGTAATAGGTGGTGGAGTTGCTGCAAACAGTCGACTGCGATCCGAAGCAGCGCAAAGGTGCAAAGAAAACAAAATCACACTTCGAATTCCACGCCCAGGACTGTGCACCGATAATGGCGCAATGGTTGCTGCCTTAGGCGCTGAATTAGTCAAACGAGGCCGAGATGCTTCACAATTGAGTTTCGCAACAGATTCTTCGATGAACATAACAAATGTGGTGGCATAGTGACGAGTTTTGCAAGTTGGTTAGCTCAAGGACCGTGGCCAATGGATGGCGGACTATCTGGTGAACTTGAAAAGCGCGGGCACAACTTATCCGACAAACTTTGGTCCGCGCGATTACTT
>CAIXVA010000128.1 GCA_903922745.1 uncultured Actinomycetes bacterium | reverse complement strand
AGGAACTGACCCATTGAAGCCGCCATTCCAAAAGTAACAGTTGCAACATCATTAGGGATTAGCTGCATGGTGTCATAGATCGCCATACCTGCTGTGACAGAGCCACCAGGTGAGTTGATGTACATGAAAATATCTTTCTTTGCATCAAGTGATGACAAAAGAAGTAACTGAGCACAGACCATGTTGGCCATGTCATCGCGGACTTCACCTGACAAGAAAACAATTCGCTCTTCAAGCAGGCGGTTGTAAATCTGGTCTCTCATCTTGCTCTCTGTATCCACGTCAATTGCCTCCCGTATTTTTACCTGTAGTGACCTTAACAATTAAGCAGCCCAAATGCTTCCCGATTATGAGAAATACATGCGTGAACTGTGTCGTGTTCGCTGTAGGCAGAGCGGTCTAGCCCTTAAAAACAGAAAAGCGAAGGTTTACGCCTCGTCGACTAGATCTGCTGGGTTTACCGAATCTGCTGGGGTTGGCTGCGCAGCAAGGGCTTCTAGGTCAATGACATTGCCTGAAGCATCCTTAACTGTGATGCGACCCAAAACAGAGGCAAGCGCCTTAGCTCGAGTTACCTCGGCAACTAACTGCTGAATCTGTCCAGCCTTTTGTAGCTCTTCGGCGAACTGCTGTGGAGCCATTCCGTAACGCTGTGAGGTGCGAACTAAGTACTCAGTTAACTCAATTTCAGTGACCTGAACATCTTCAGTTGCAACGATTGCATCTAGCAAGAAATCTGATTTCAGAGATGAACGAACCTGGCCGTCAACCTCTGCGCGGTGCTCAGCATCTTCCAAGCGACCTTCACCTTCAAGGTGATCATTTACTTCTAGTTCAACAAGATTATCTGGAACAGGAATTTCGTTCTCTGCAAGTAGTTTTTCAACTAGTCGGTCGCGTGCTTGTGCGCCTTGTTCCATCTTCTTCACGCGCTCTAAGCGTGTAACAAAATCTGCCTTCAATTCTGCAAGTGTGTCGAACTCAGATGCTAGCTTTGCAAAAGCATCATCAACTGGTGGAAGCTCGCGCTCTTTAACAGCCTTAACAGTTGCTGTTACCTCACCCTTTTCACCCTCTTGCTGTCCAACAAGTTGAGTTTCAAAAGTCTTAACATCTCCGGCCTTCATGCCGATTAGCTTCTCATCAAGACCATCAATCATCTTGTCTGAACCAACTTCATAGGAAATGTCGTTAGCTTGTCCGCCATCAACCTCTTTGCCGTCAATAAAGGCGGTCATATCAAGAGTTGTAAAATCACCGTTCTTCACTTCGCGCTCAACAGTTGTCAGAGTTCCAAAGCGTGTGCGCAATGACTCGATCTGCTCATCAACATCAGCATCTGCAACAACTACATCATCTACTTCGATGGTGATCTTTGAAAAATCTGGCATTACAACCTCTGGGCGCACATCAACCTCAACGGTGAAAACAAGCTTGTCGTTATCTACAAACTCTTTAACATCTACTTCTGGACGACCAATAACTGCCACTGAGTGCTCACGAGCTGCTTGGCCATAGAACAAAGGAAGAGCTGTGTTGATTGCCTCATCGATTACAGCTCCGCGTCCCACGCGCTGATCAATCATTGATGCAGGAATTTTTCCCTTACGGAAACCAGGAATGTTTACCTGCGTAGCAACCTTTTTATAAGCGTTAGCTACATGTGATTCAAGCTCAGAGTAAGCAACTTCAACATCAAGACGAACGCGAGTTGGAGAAAGAACTTCAACTGAACTTTTCACTAATTTCTCCTAATAGGATCGAGGAAGACCGAAACAAACTGGTCGGGGCGGGGAGATTCGAACTCCCGATCTCCTGCTCCCAAAGCAGGCGCGCTAGCCACTACGCTACGCCCCGAGGCGCAAAGCAGGAGTCTAAACCAGATTTCGTACTCTGATTACCGACCCAGTACCTTTAGCCCCTAAGCACCCGCGGGTGTAGCTCAATGGTAGAGCCCCAGCCTTCCAAGCTGGCCATGCCGGTTCGATCCCGGTCACCCGCTCCAGTTTGTTTATCCGATAGATCCGACCTTGTTAATGAGGGCGCGGCCGCTGAAGTTAAGCAAAGTAGAACCTGTTGATCCATTCTGGTCAAGAGCGTGGAGCCTTAAAGTTGAAGTTCCTGTGCAAACCAATGTTCCAATGATTAAAAATTGAATGTGTCGGCTGCCCGCTCCGTTTACATATGCAGTTGTATCACTAGCGAAAACTCGGTAGTCGGGAGTTCCATTGCTTGCAACCAGTTGCATTCCAAATGCTGCGGCGCTTGTGAAAACGGATGAAAAGGTTCCATCAACTAAAATTTGAAAAGTGTATGTACCTGCAGGCAAACTCCCAAAAGGATCTGAATCCGAAGCTCCCATGCTTGCACTGGAAGTTAATGTCCAGGTTCCAGTACTTACGTAGTATGAATTAGAGACAGCATCAGCACCTGCTGCTCCAGTATCACCTTTCGTACCAGTATCACCTTTCGTACCAGTATCACCTTTTGCACCTGCAGAGCCATTAGTTCCTGCATCGCCTTTCGCACCAGCTGCGCCTGCAGCTCCAGTTGCACCTGTTAAACCAGTGTCACCTTTCGCGCCTGTAGCTCCAGTTGCACCAACAGATCCTGTGGCACCAGTACTTCCTGCAACTCCACTTACGCCTGTTGCTCCATCATTACCTTTCGCACCAGTTGCACCTGTAGCTCCTGAAAAACCATTAGAACCAGCTGCTCCTGTGCTACCTGTTGCACCTTTATCACCCTTTTCTCCTTGTGGACCTGTTGCACCCATTCCACCTTGTTCACCAATAACAGTTGTTACTGATTTTGTATCTGTTTGTTTCAATGAAGTTGCAATCTTCCACACACCTTTTGTTTTAGGTCCATAAAGATTTGCATTCTTTGTGTCGATATAGAAATCACCATCAATACCAATGGCTTTGGTTGGGATTACCGCTCCACTTAAAATCGTGTTTACAACAGTTGTTGCATCGCGGCCCGCTGCCTTTAACGTTGTTTTCTGTGCAGCAATAGCTGACGGAGTTATCGCAAGAGATACTGCGATAGTTATTGCTATGAGGGATTTGCTGCCTTTCATGGGACACCTTTTCTATTGGGGAAAGCCAGTCTTAACCTGTGGAAAAGTTGAGCGAATAAGGAATTCCCACGGGCATTTACGCGTGGGTGGCAGGGATCCCCTAGATGTCAGCGTGATTTCTTTAAGCGTGTTTTAAGGTTTGATTGCTATCTTCCTCAGTATGAACCTGTTAGTTACAGGTAGTGGTTGACGAGGGGTCAATGACAAGCACGACAAACGAGAGGACATGAAAATGTCATCAAAGAAGAGAATGGCTGCTGTTGCACTTACTGTTGCAGCGCTATCACTTGGTTCTATCGCAGTTGCATCAGCAGATGTCGCTAGTCCTGCAAAGGGCGGCGCAAAATCAGCAGCACATGATGCAAATCGTGCCGCTAACAAAGCAGCACATGATGCAGAACATGCAGCCAACAAGGCAGCGCGTGATGCAAACCATGCTGCTAAGGAAGCACTTGTTGCAACAACAATTGGTGTGGATGTAGCAACAATTAAGTCACGTTTGGCAGCTGGTGAAACACTGGGCGCAATTGCAGGTGCGAAGAAAGATGCATTGATCGCAGCACTTGTTGCATTCAAGACTAAGAACATTGATGCCGCTGTTGCAGCAGGGAAATTGACTGCAGCTCAGGCAACAACACTGAAAGCTGACTTAACTACACACGTAACACAGATGGTAAATAGCGTTCCAGTTAAGGCTAAGGCTCCCAAGGGT
>CAIXVA010000127.1 GCA_903922745.1 uncultured Actinomycetes bacterium | reverse complement strand
TCATTGGCCACATCACCGGTGTCACCCTTTGCTACCTTGCCAGGTGTTTTGCAAAATGTGTCCCAGATTGATGCACCGCGACCATCTTCATTTGCTGCACCTTCAATTTGATATGACGAAGTTGCAGCGCCCCAGATGAAATCTTTTGGAAAATTAGCCATGAGTAAAGCCTATGGGCTTATTGCCCTAATGTCAGTAAACTCCACAAATGAGCCAAATACGCCAATATTCACGTGCCCGCATAGCAATTACCGTTGCATTTATTGTTAACGGATCTATGGCCGGTACCTTTTATTCGCGTATTGCCGACATCAAAGAGAACTTAAAGCTTTCAAATAGTGCGCTGGGTATTGCGCTATTTATTATCTCAATCGGAGTATTAATTGGTTTGGCCTTTTCAGGCAAGCAATCTGCAAAGTATGGCAGCGCGCCTGTTACCCACTATGCAACCTATGCGCTGGGTGCTTCACTTCTAATCGTTGGTACCTCAAACAACTACATCACTTTCTGTGCCACCTTGCTAGTTCTTGGTGCCTGCCTTGCTACGCAAGACGTTGCCATGAATTCGCATGCAATTGTGCTAGAACATGAATCCGGCAATCGTTACATGAGCACTTTTCACGCAATGTTTTCATTAGGTGCACTTGGTGGCGGTGTCGTAGGTGGCTGGTTTTCACAAAATAATGTTCCGTTAATGAAGCACGTGGCATTTATTGCGATGCTTGTCTTTCTTTCTAACTGGGTTGTGCGAAATTGGTTCTTACCTGCCGAATTAGATAAACATTCATTGGAAGGCAAAAAGAAAATCAAACGCCCACGGCTATTTTTTATTGTTGGCTTGCTGGGATTATGTGGAACTATCGGAGAAGGATCAGCCGGCGACTGGGGCGCAATCTTGTCCCGTGACACATTTAATGCATCTCCATTTCTTTCCACCTTGCCATTTATTTCTTTCTCTGCAGCAATGGTGATCGGACGTTTGTTTGGTGATCGACTTGCAACCAAGTACGGCCCAATGAAGTTAATTGTTGGCGGCGGATTAATTGCAGGTGTTGGATTAGGTAGTGGTTTGTTAATCGGTGGAATCGGTGGAGTGATCTTCGGATGGCTTTCACTTGGTATTGGTCTTGCAACAGTGATTCCGATGTTGTTTAGCCAAGCTGGCGAAATTGCGAAGACCAGATTTGAAGGCCAGTTCGCAGCATCTGAAGGCGTGGCCATGGTTTCGGGCATTGCCTACTTCGGCTTCCTGGTGGGCCCGCCGACCCTAGGTTTCTTGGGCGACACCATTGGATTGCGCTGGGCCATGCTGGTTCCGGCGGTTTTGGCCTTGGTGATGGCGTTGGGCAGCAGGCCAATCTTGGGCTCAAAGTGAGTGAATAGATAAGTATAAATTTGCCTTAAACGGGGTTTCCTGACCTACACTTCACCAGTCTCGCGCCTGACCCTCGTTGTAGGGCGCCACGAACTCCAACGGAGGAGAACCTATGCGTGCTTCAAGCACCGTATCGCTGGTCCACGTGACCGGATCTAACCTGACATATGCCTACATCGTTCTAGGAATTTCCCTAGCCGCCCTCGCCATCGCGTACGGATTACGCGCACAGGTATTGGCCGCCAGCGATGGCACAGCAAAGATGCGCGAAATCGCAGAAGCGATTCAGGAAGGTGCAGCTGCATTCTTAGCTCGCCAGTTCCGCACGCTGTCGTACTTTGTTGTAATCGTATTTTTCCTTTTGTTCGCACTTCCCGGTGATGCTGAAATCCGCATCGGCCGTTCAATCTTCTTCTTACTAGGCGCCGCGTTTTCTGCGCTCGTTGGATACAACGGTATGTGGCTTGCAGTGCGCGCAAATGTTCGCGTTGCAGATGCTGCCCGTAACAAGGATGGCGAAAAGGCTGTTCAGATCGCATTCCGTACAGGTGGCGTCGTTGGTATGACAACTGTTGGTCTTGGTCTAATCGGTGCATCACTTGTTGTGATCATCTACCGCGAAAATGCACCATCTGTTCTTGAAGGCTTCGGCTTCGGTGCAGCGATGCTTGCAATGTTTATGCGCGTTGGTGGCGGAATCTTTACAAAGGCAGCAGATGTTGGTGCTGACCTAGTAGGTAAAGTTGAGAAGCACATCCCAGAAGATGACCCACGTAACGCAGCAACAATTGCTGACAACGTTGGTGACAACGTTGGTGACTGTGCCGGTATGGCAGCAGACTTGTTCGAGTCATACGCCGTAACACTTGTTGCAGCACTCATTCTTGGTAAGGCCGCATTTGGTGATGCAGGTTTGATTTACCCATTGATCGTTCCAGCAATCGGAACTGTCACAGCGGTTATCGGAATCTTCCTTACTAAATTGCGCAGCACAGATAAGTCAGCAATGACAGCGATTAACCGCTCATTCTTCTTATCAGCAATTATTTCTGCGGGCCTGACAGCGCTCGCAACATTTACGTACTTGCCATCTGATTTCAAACTACTCACTGGTCTATCACCAGAAGCAGTTGCAGCAGCGGGTAATACAAACCCACGCGTTCTAGCGATTGGCGCAGTATTAATCGGTATCTCACTTGCAGCAGCAATTCAGGTA
>CAIXVA010000126.1 GCA_903922745.1 uncultured Actinomycetes bacterium | reverse complement strand
TGTGATTGATAAGGGTTCTCGTGTTGTAATTCTTGGACTTAACGGTGCGGGCAAAACAACGCTGCTACGTATTTTGGCAGGCGAGCTTGAATCAGATACTGGAAAAGTTGAACACGGCCACGGTCTAAAGATCGGTTACTACGCCCAAGAGCATGAATCACTTGATTTTGAACGCACAATCCTAGAAAACATGATGTCTGCAACCCCCGATATTGGTGAGCCAGAAGCCCGTAACACTTTGGGATCATTTCTTTTTGTTGGCGATGATGTTCATAAGCCAGTCAATGTTTTATCGGGTGGAGAGCGAACCCGTATAGCATTAGCTGTTCTAGTTGTTTCTGCCGCCAATGTTTTACTTCTAGATGAGCCAACGAACAACTTAGATCCAGCATCACGTGCCGAAATTCTTGGTGCACTATCTGAGTATCAAGGCTCGGTCATCATGGTTTCTCACGATGAAGGCGCTGTGCAGGCGTTAAAGCCTGAGCGCGTTATCTTGTTGCCAGATGGCGATGAGGATTTGTGGAAAGAGGAGTACTTCGACTTAGTCTCTATTGACTAGTCGAGGGCAACCTCGTTGATTAAATCTTCATAATCAGAAATATCAGTCTTTGCCGCTCCTCGAACCTTGCCGGCGTCATCCCACTTGCGAAGTAGAACCGCCTCGTGAGCGTATTGCTGTTGAATGAAATCAGTTGCTTCAGACTCTGAAAACACGCCACCTTGGATATCTAAAGTTATCTGACTGGCCTCTGATAATTGATGGAAATAATCAGAATCTGTTGCGACCAAGTATTTCTTTGCATCAACATGCAATCTAACCGCCTGAACAATATTGTTTGGAAATCTCTTTGAGATCCATTCAGCGCCAACATCATCATGATGCATATCGATACCTGAGTCCTGCGCAGAAGCTGCATCTGGAACCAACAGATGACCAATGTCATGCAAAAGTGCAGCGATGATCAACCAATCTTGAGCACCATCTGCCTGGGCATTTTCTGCGCATTGAATCATGTGTTCTACCAAAGTTATATCTTCGCCTAAATACTCTTCAGCTTTAGCTGATTCAAACAACTCTTTTATTTCGAGATATGCGCTCATGAATCTAGGGTGTCTTCCAAAATGCTCCACTTGCTAATCAAGCTATCAAGGTCAGCGTAGGCACCTTGTAGGTGGCGCTTGCCGGATGATTCAAAACCCGTGCGTGAGTGCAATAAACGAGTGTTATCAAAAATGACACAGTGCCCTGGTTCCAACCGAAATTCATGCATATTTGCAGGGTCATTAACAATTACCGCAAATGCCCGCAAGGCGTCGTAAACCTCTTCAATATCGACATCGTTATATGGCGGTTGCATTGAACGATCATTCCATCGAATCTCAACAATCTCTTCCATGCTATCCACTTTGATTATTGGAGCTGTATTGGTCAAATGAGTGGTTGGATTTAGGTATTCAAAATGAAATAGTCTGTTAGACAAAACATCAAAACTTTCAGGATCATTTTCCCGTAACACGATGGCTGCTCTAAATCCATCGACTAGCCCAGAGTTACCACCCGCAACATTAGTTTCAAGGCAGTGCAACAGTTGCAAAGTTGGCACCGGGTCGCGATAAGGGTTGTCGGTATGAGGGGAAATTGGCAGGTTAGTAAAGGCTAGATTGTTGGGGTCGTTTTCAATACGTACCTCGAAAATATCACCATAATTTGTTACACGCGGATATCCAAAACTCTTGATTAAATCGAGCACTGCTCGATCCCGTGTTGGCAGATTTTCAACGACTGCAAATCCAAAAGTTAAGATTTGATCTAACATCTCATACATCAGAGCATTATCAATACTAATTTCAAGCCAATTAAAACTTTCAGTGGGAGCATTTTCGGCATCCCATAAAACTTTGGCCCCTTCACCTCGCAGGTTAAGTGGCACTAACTCTTGGGTAATGTCTTCAACAGTTTCAGCGCTAAGTTCAACTTGGTGACCATCACTTAAAATGAAGGTAACGACGCCGCCTTCTTCATCCTCTTCAATCTCAGTGACAACAAGCTCAGGGTCTAGCTCTAGAACTGAACGTAGACGTTGACCGCTAAGTGGATCTCGGCATTGGACGCAAAGGCAGTGATCTCTAATTAACTGAGCAGAAATATCTTCGATATTTTGCTCTTCAACCATGAATTCGATCTCATCCATAGGATAAGTAGACAACGACCTGCTACTTCTAGATGGAGTGATTAGGTTAAGTTCTTGCAAACTCTCAGAGAACTCCGGAGCTATGCGTCGATATGTTCGCGATCAATCTCGGCATTTGCAATAAATTCCTTGCGTGGTGCCACATCGCTACCCATCAATAGTTCAAACATTGCCTCTGACGCAGCGCCATCTGAGACTGTAATACGGCGCAAGGTGCGGGCATCTGGATCCATTGTTGTTTCACGAAGCTGATCTGCATCCATTTCACCAAGGCCTTTGTAACGCTGAATTGGCTCCTTCCAGCGCTTGCCTTCCTTCTTCAACTCTGCAGTTACCTTCTTCATCTCATCATCGCTATATGTGTAGATGTAATTGCCCTTCTTACCTCCGCCGCCAACAACTTCAATACGGTGCAGTGGTGGAATCGCAGCAAATACGCGGCCTGAATCAATCAGAGGACGCATGTAGCGATACATCAGGGTCAATAACAAACAACGAATGTGTGCGCCATCAACGTCAGCATCTGACATCAAAATAATGCGGCCATAGCGGGCTTCATCTAATTCAAAAGACTTTCCAGAACCAGCACCGATTACCTGAATAATCGATCCACACTCTTTATCTTCAAGCATCTGCGAGAGTGATGCCTTTTGCACGTTAAGGATCTTGCCCCGGATAGGCAAGATCGCTTGGAACTCACTGTTACGGGCAGCCTTTGTTGTGCCAAGTGCAGAGTCACCTTCTACGATGAACAACTCAGTGCGCGTTACATCCTCTGAGCGGCAATCTGAGAGCTTTGTAGGAAGAGATGAAGATTCCAGTGCGTTCTTGCGACGCTGTAGATCCTTGTGTGCACGCGCACTAATACGTGTGCGAGATGCAGCTGCAATCTTTTCAAGGACTAATCGACCATTTGCTTTATCAATGCGCTTAGAGGTGTTGAAGTATTCCTTCATTTTATCTGCCACAACGGCTGACACAATTCGTGTAGCTGCTGCAGTTCCTAGAACTTCCTTTGTCTGACCTTCAAACTGTGGCTCAGACATACGCACTGTCACAACAGCGGTCAATCCTTCTAAAACATCGTCCTTGATGACATCGATTTCTTTATTTGCCAAAGTCTTGGTCGAACGCAGTGCCTCGTTAACAACTTTGACTAACGCTTTTTCAAAACCAACAACGTGAGTTCCGCCTTTAGGTGTTGCAATAATGTTTACAAATGAGCGTTGAGTAGTCTCAAAGCCATTGCCCCACTTCATTGCGATATCAACTTCCATATCGCGCTCAACCTCAGTAGAGACCATATGGCCCTTGTCATCTAGAACAGGAACGGTCTCCTGGTAGTGACCGGTGCCATAAATACGAATGACATCGCCAACTGGTTCATCTGGCTGCAGGTAATTACAGTATTCAGTAATACCGCTCTTGTGGAAGAAAGTCTCAGAAGTCTTTGTTTTTGTGCGATTGTCGTTAACAATCAGCGTTAAGCCAGGTACTAAGAATGATGTTTGACGAGCACGTGCGTAAATATCTTCAAGGTCTAGCTCTGCTTCCTTCAAGAAAATCTGGCGATCACTCCACCACTTAATGCGTGTGCCGGTTACCTTTGATGAAATCTTTCCAATAACTCGCAAACCTGATTTTGGTTCAAAGGGTGCCTTTGGACCATCGCCATCAAAAATACCTGCCGTACCTCTTTGGAATGACATCCAATAAATTTTTCCATCGCGATCGACTTCAGCATCAAGACGTGAAGCAAGTGCGTTCACAACAGATGCACCAACACCGTGGAGACCACCGGATGCTGCATATGATCCGCCACCAAATTTTCCACCAGCGTGTAGTTTTGTAAGAACAACTTCAACACCGGTTAAACCAGTTTTTTGTTCCTTATCGACTGGAATACCGCGACCATCATCATGTACTTCTACCGAACCATCTGATTCAAGATTGATTTCAATTTTCTTGCAATGACCAGCTAAAGCTTCATCGACAGAGTTATCAATAATTTCCCATAGGCAGTGCATGAGGCCGCGTGAATCAGTTGATCCGATATACATTCCGGGGCGTTTGCGAACTGCATCTAGACCTTCAAGGACCGCTAAATCTTTTGCGGTATAGCTATCTTGCGAAGGGGTCGCAACTGCATCTTTCTCGGCCATGGGGCGAAAGATTATCTTCCTCACCCCTTTTTTGTGCGTAAGCGCGCCGAACACATCTCAGATAGTGGAAATTGTCGACTCTCAGCGTTAATTAAGTGTTAATTATGCAAAAAAGATTAAAAACAACAAGCGGAGAATAAATAAATGTGGAATCCTGTTCCTAGAGAAGAACACGGAAACGGAGAGAGATATGACAGAACAGTTGTTGCTTGAATCAGTACCTCTTAACGCCCTAGATCGTTGCGATCGTTGCGGTGCCCAGGCTTATGTCCGTGCAGTGCTTCTAAACGGCGGAGAACTCATGTTCTGTGCTCACCACGGCAAGGAATATGCTGAAAAGCTAAAGCCAATCGCCGCAAAGATTCAAGATGAATCAGAAAAGCTGATTGAATCTAAAAACTAGTTGTAACCAAAAAAGCCCTTATGCGATTAACGCGTAAGGGCTTTTTTGTTTCTAATGTTTAATCTAGATAGTCGCGCAGTACCTGACTACGTGATGGGTGACGAAGCTTTGACATTGTCTTAGATTCAATCTGACGAATACGTTCACGAGTAACTCCGTAAACCTTTCCGATCTCATCAAGTGTCTTTGGCTGTCCATCAGTTAAACCAAATCGCATTGCAACTACACCAGCTTCACGTTCTGACAATGTGTCCAGAACAGAGTGCAACTGCTCTTGTAGCAATGTGAATGAAACAGCATCCGCTGGAACTACAGCCTCTGAGTCTTCAATCAAATCACCAAACTCTGAATCTCCTTCTTCACCAAGTGGCGTGTGAAGTGAGATTGGTTCGCGACCGTACTTTTGAACTTCAACAACCTTTTCAGGTGTCATATCAAGTTCTTTAGCTAGCTCTTCTGGGGTCGGTTCGCGACCTAGATCTTGCAGCATCTGGCGCTGAACACGAGCCAACTTATTAATAACTTCAACCATGTGAACAGGAATACGGATTGTGCGAGCCTGGTCAGCCATCGCACGGGTAATT
>CAIXVA010000125.1 GCA_903922745.1 uncultured Actinomycetes bacterium | reverse complement strand
TTGCAGACCTTGAAGCTGACTTAAAGATTATTGAAGAACTTGCCCAGCATCCACGTGTTCGTGCAATCGGTGAAACAGGACTTGATTATTTCCGCACACCTCCTGAACTTCGAAAGCGCCAGCAGGATTCCTTTAAGTGGCACATTGAATTAGCCAAGAAAACAAAGAAGGCGCTGGTCATCCATGATCGTGATTCACATGATGATGTCTTATCTGCATTACTCGAAGTCGGAGCCCCCGAAAAGACTGTCTTTCATTGCTTTTCGGGTGATGTTGAAATGGCTAAAACCTGCATCGAACGTGGCTACATACTTTCCTTCGCTGGCACATTGACCTTTAAAAATGCTCCGGCTTTGCGCGATGCGGTCAAGCTTGTGCCCATTGATCAGTTGTTGGTCGAAACAGATTCGCCATTCTTAGCTCCTGCTCCTCATCGCGGAGCCAGTAATACACCTGCGCAGATTGCAACCATCGTCCGAGCGATGGCAGCAGAGCGCAACCAAGATTTAGCAGAACTTGCAACAGCACTTGGCAACAACGCCGAACGTATCTTTGGGTCTTTCGCGCCATGACATTGCTAGGTGCGGCACAAATTCGCGAACTTGCTGCGCAGTTAGATTTAAAGCCGTCTAAGTCACTGGGGCAAAACTTTGTTATTGATTCAAATGTTTGCACCAAGATTGTTCGCACGGCAGGTGTGACAAGTGATGACATTGCCTTAGAAATAGGTCCTGGTCTTGGCTCATTAACTCTTGCGATGCTAGAGGTTGCTAAATCCGTTATCGCAGTTGAAATTGATCCACGCCTTGCACAACAACTACCAATAACAGTGGCACAGCATTTTGAGCACCCAGAGAATCTGACAGTGATCAATAAGGATGCGTTAGCTGTTAATGATTTGCCTGTGGCACCAACTGTTCTGGTTGCTAACTTGCCATACAACGTTTCTGTGCCTGTGCTACTTCACCTTCTTGAAAAATTTCCGACTCTTCGCACCGGTGTTGTGATGGTGCAAGCAGAAGTTGCAGATCGACTAGCGGCAAAGCCTGGGGGCAAGGAGTACGGGATCCCGAGTGTTAAAGCGGCATGGTGGGCCGATGTGAAAAATGTCGGAACAGTGTCCAGATCAATTTTTTGGCCAGCACCAAATGTTGATTCAAAGCTAGTGGGATTTACCCGCCGCGAAACAGCAGGTACCGAAGAATCCCGCGCAAAAGTCTTCACAATTATTGATGCAGCCTTTGCTCAACGCCGAAAGATGCTGCGATCGGCTCTCTCTAGCCTGTATGGATCATCATCTGCTGCTGAAGCGATTTTGATAAAAGCCGGTATTGATCCGACACTTCGAGGCGAAGCATTACAGGTTGAATCTTTTTGCAAGATTGCAGCCGTTGCGCCTGACATTTTCTAATTGCAGTTATAGGGTCACTGCATGCCTGTAAAAAGTGTGACCGTGCGCGTGCCTGCAAAGGTCAACCTTCAATTATCTGTTGGGCCAAAAGAGGCCGATGGCTATCACAATCTGGTTTCGGTTTTTCAAGCTATATCAATCTTTGATGATGTAACAATCAAGCTAAGCGAACCTGGTGCTGGATTAACAATTGCAGTATCTGGCGAACAAACTCATGGTGTTCCGGCTGATGCAAACAATTTAGCTGCAAAAGCTGTTGCACTGATTTCAAAAGAGTATGACTTAACAGTTGACGCACACATTGAAATCAAAAAATCTATTCCAGTTGCAGGTGGCATGGCTGGCGGTAGTGCAGATGCTGCAGCAACAATTGTTGGTATCGATTATCTCTATTCACTTGGTATGTCTCGCGAAGAGATGGTTGAGATTGCTGCCCAACTTGGTAGTGATGTTCCATTTATGTTAAGTGGCGGAACCGCAATTGGTACAGGCCATGGTGATCAATTAACCGCAGCGTTATCACGCGGCACCTATCACTGGGTGCTTGCACTCTCTACACATGGCTTATCAACACCGGCGGTCTATGCCGAATGCGATCGCTTGCGCGCCGAACTTGAAATCATTGAGCCTCAAACTCATGAAGGATTAATGCAAGCACTTTTGGCAGCAGATGCGCCAGAGGTCGGTAAGTCACTTGTTAATGATCTACAAGCTGCGGCATGTTCATTACGTCCAGCGCTACGTTTAGTTTTAGATGTAGGTCAGGAATACGGCGCACTTGGCGCAATAGTTTCTGGATCTGGCCCAACCGTTGCATTTTTGGTTGCAGATGTTGATGCGGGCCTTGATTTAACGGTGGCATTAACGGCTAGCGGGGTAGTGGGCAGCGTTGTGCGGGCATATGGCCCTGTGGCTGGAGCGAAAGTAATCTCCTAAGGGCCTGCACTTTCAGTGTTTTCACAGCAATAATTTCTTCCAATCTGGCCTGAAAGCCTTAGATTAATTAATTCCTAGCCTCTTACGTCGAAGGGTCCCAATGTTTTTTACCTATCTGCGCCGTGAAATTAGTAAGCGAAAGCGCCAAACTTTACTAGTTTCAATAGCTCTTGGAACTTCTATCGGATTAATCATTGTTGTTAATGCGGCTTCGGCTGGAATTGGCGACGCGCAGAAAACAGTCCTTAGTGGTTTGTACGGAATCGGCACAGACATAAGCGTGACTAAGAGTATTCAACCGACTCAAGGTGGAAGAGGTTTCAACTTTGGACCTGAAAACGCAGATAGCTCAGGTGCAAGTACGTTAAATCAAACTCGCCTGACTGTACCGATTTTTTCCGGCACTTTTGATGGGCAAACTTTAAAACAAATTAAAAGTACAAAAGGGGTTTCAAGAATTGCGGCAACTTTAAAGCTAAATCAGATAATTTTTAAAGGAAGTATTGCTGGCGCGGCCTCAAATCCCACGACGCCTCAGGATCCAAACGCACGTCCGCGAGGATTTGGTGGCGGAAACTTCAATATTGATATGACCTCTATTGAAGGTGTTGATACTTCTCTAACAAATGTTGGTCCACTAAGTGGTGTGAATATTGATAAGGGAAGAATATTTCAAGCATCTGATGCAAACACCCAAAATGTATTAGCAGATAGCACGTATGCACTAGCCCAAAAGATTGATGTAGGGTCAACAGTTACTGTAGGAAATGGAACATTCACAGTAGTGGGAATAGTTTCATCAGCCTCTTCATCACCAGAAACTTCTGCAAATCTCTATATTCCTCTAGCGCAAGCTCAAGCTTTATCCAGCAATCCTGATCTAGTCACAAATATTTATGTGGCAGCAGATTCTTCATCCAATACAGATTCTGTACAAAAGGCTATTGAGGCATTACTTCCGGATGCAACGGTATCTTCACAAGCAGATTTAG
>CAIXVA010000124.1 GCA_903922745.1 uncultured Actinomycetes bacterium | reverse complement strand
GCGAAGTAGTCCATCGCGATCCCACAGTGATTTTAGATGCAGCACACAACCCACATGGTGCAAAAGCATTGGCTGACACTTTATTAAACGAATTCAATTTTGATGAAATCATCGCCGTTGTTGGCGTCTTTGGAGACAAAGATGCAACAGGAATCTTCAAAGAGCTAGAGCAAATTGTTGATCATGTGATTGTTACTCAAAGTTCTTCATCACGAGCAATGCCATCTGGAGAATTAGAAAAAATTGCATCAAAGATTTTTGGAGCCGATCGCGTATTTGAAGTTTCAGATTTAGGCGCTGCGTTAGATAGAGCGGTGGGGGATGCTGTGCGCCCACTGAGTGAAGACACTGTTGGAATTATTGTGACCGGTTCAGTGGTCACAGTTGGTGAAGCTCGAACATATTTGCGAAAGAAGTTTGCACAGTGAAAATTCTTGGAGCATCTGTATTAATTGCTGAGAGCATGACAATGGGTTTTGCAATCCTTCTTGCCATGAAAGATCATTCCAGCGCCGCGATAATTTATGGATGCGTCATTTCTTTCCTATTATTTGTTGCAGCAGCGCTAGTCCGACGTCCAGGGGGCTTTGTTATTGGTTCAGTGATGCAAATAGCGATGATCGGCTTCGGATTTGTCCTTCCATCCTTTTTCATCATTGGGGTGGTTTTGATTGGTCTCTGGGTGGCCGCCATCGTTGTGGGCCGCAAGGGTGAGGCTGCTCGCGCTGCCTTGCTGGCTGCAGGGCCTAAAAAACCCTAATAGACTAAGCGGGTGAGTACAGAAAAGACACTTATCCTCGTTAAGCCCGATGGCGTTGCCCGCGGTTTAGTTGGCGAGGTTATTTCACGTATCGAAGCAAAGGGTTATGCAATTGATTCTTTGCGAATGTTGCAAGCAGATCGCGCATTATTAGAAAAGCATTACGCAGAGCATGTTGGCAAACCATTTTACGAACCACTAGTTGAGTTCATGATGTCTGGTCCAATTGTTGCGATAGTTGCTTCAGGAAATCGCGTTATCGAAGGCTTCCGTTCATTAGCTGGAGTAACAGATCCAACTGTTGCAGCACCCGGAACTATCCGTGGTGATCTAGCTCGTGATCAAGGAACAAAGGTTGTGCAAAATATTGTTCATGGCTCTGATTCACCAGAATCAGCAGCGCGTGAAATTCAGATTTTCTTCCCCAGTAAATAGGTACAAGGAGTAAAAATGTCATCAGGTAGCAGAATGTCATTTATCGGCCGTGATATGGCCGTTGACTTAGGCACAGCGAACACACTTGTGTATGTGCGCGGACGTGGCATTGTTTTGAACGAGCCTTCAGTAGTTGCTGTGAACCAAGATACAGGCGGAATTTTAGCTGTTGGTATCGAAGCAAAGAAGATGATTGGTCGTACTCCTGGCAACATCGTTGCTATCCGTCCCCTTAAGGACGGCGTTATCGCAGACTTTGATACAACAGAGCGCATGTTGCGCTACTTCATCCAAAAGGTGCACCGTCGTCGTTACTTGGCTAAGCCAAGAATTGTTGTGTGTGTTCCATCAGGTATTACTGGTGTGGAACAGCGCGCGGTTAAAGATGCTGGTTATGCAGCAGGTGCACGTAAGGTTTACATCATTGAAGAGCCAATGGCTGCAGCAATCGGTGCTGGTCTTCCAATCCACGAGCCAACAGGCAACATGGTTGTAGATATCGGTGGCGGAACAACAGAAGTTGCTGTTATTTCATTGGGCGGAATCGTTACCTCACTATCTATTCGTGTGGGTGGCGATGAGCTAGATCAATCAATTATTAACTGGGTTAAGCGTGAATTCTCCCTACTTCTAGGTGAGCGCACAGCAGAAGAGATCAAGATGGCGATCGGATCTGCATACCCACTAGCTGGAGAAAATGATGCTGAAATTCGCGGTCGCGATTTAGCAACAGGTCTTCCAAAGACAATCGTTGTTTCAGCTGCTGAAATTCGCAAGGCACTTGAAGAGCCTGTCAACGCAATCATTAATGCAGTAAAGAGCACACTTGATAAGACTCCTCCTGAGCTTGCATCAGATCTAATGGATCGCGGAATTGTTCTCACAGGTGGTGGAGCACTTCTTAAGGGTCTAGATGAGCGCCTTCGCAAGGAAACTGGAATGCCAATTCACATTGCAGAGCGTCCACTAGATGCTGTTGCTGAAGGTTCTGGAAAGTGCATCGAAGAGTTTGAAGCTCTTGAGAAGGTTCTAATCTCCGAGCCTCGTCGATAAGGTCTTTGCGTAATGCGTAATGGTGGACGCGCACGTTTGTTGTTGGTGATTTTAATGGTCACCTCCCTATTTCTTATCACCTTGGATCTTCGTGGCGTTAAAGTCATTGATGGATTCAAGCAAGGTTCACAAACGATCATGTCCCCATTTCAACGTGCTGGAAGTGTTGTCTTATCTCCAGTTAAAAACTTCTTTTCAGATGTGACCCACTTAGGTCGCACGCGCAATCAGATCGAAAAGCTTGAAGCAGAAAATGCTAATTTGAAGCAAAGACTTATTAATCGTAAAAATGCAGATGCCCAGCTCAAGCAGCTAAAAAGTATTTTAGATTTAGCAGGCACCGCCGGATATAAGGTTGTTAACGCTAAGGTAATTAGTAACGGATCTAGCCAGTCTTTTTCACAAACAATCACCATTGATTCAGGTGCAAACGCTGGGATCAAGAAGAACATGACGGTGTTATCTCAGTTTGGTATTGCAGGTGTTGTTAAAGATGTGTATCCAACAACAGCGCTCATTCAATTAGCAAGTGATCCAAGTTTTAGAATTGGCGCACGTATTGCTGGGACACAACAGATCGGCATTTTGACTGGACGTGGAACGCGCTCTGCGAGCCTGCAATTGCTGGATAATTCGACCACTGTCAAAGAGGGCGATGTTCTGCTTTCTCGCGGAAGTATTGCTAACCGTCCCTTTGTTCCAGGTGTTCCTTTGGGATATGTGACAAGAGTAGATAATTCAGCAGGTGCCGTGGCACAAACTGCAACTATTCGCTACTACACAAACTTTTCAATTCTAGGTGTTGTTGCAGTTGTTGTAAGTGGCTCGGATTCCAATCCGGGAGATGCCTTAATTCCAGTCAAGCCACGTGTTACGCCAATTCCGACGGTTACAGTTTTCGTAACTCCATCACCTACTCCTACTAAGTAGCCACAATGCTTACACGCCAGATTTCAATTGCTGCACCAATCTTTCTTCTTATCTATGCAATCCAAGAAGCCGTTGTTTCGCAGTTTCGTTTGCCTGGTGGTGGATTTTCGATCCTGCTAATTTTTGCTCTCACGTGGGCAGTCTTAAGTGAAACTGAAGTTGCAGCCGTGATCGGCTTTGCAGCTGGTTTCTTAATGGATCTATCACAAAGTGCTGCAGGTCCATTTGGACAGTGGACTTTGATTATGTTGATGGCTGGTTATGCAATTTCCTATATTGGCTATGGTGATGACAATGTGCGATCAAATGCGATCGGCATTATCTTCTTTGTTGTGATTGCAAATCTTTTAGTAGAGATCACCTATGTGGCAAGCGGTGCGCTTTTAGGTGTTTCATCAGGGTCATTCATCCAAGTGCTTATTACCTTGTTTGGAATGAGCATTTGGGCGCTGCTGGTCTCACCAGTACTGCTGCCGGTATTTAGTCGATTGCACGCATTGATCTTTGATTCACGGTCAGCTTTATGAACAACAAGTCGCGCCT
>CAIXVA010000123.1 GCA_903922745.1 uncultured Actinomycetes bacterium | reverse complement strand
ATGCGAATCGGGTGCAACACACCCGACCGCGTGGGTCGGCAATTAAGCGTGAATAAAGATCAGTAACGAAGTTACGAATGGAGATGAAGTGCCAACAATTCAACAGCTAGTTCGTCGTGGTCGTGCAGAAAAGACTACGAAGACAAGCACACCTGCACTTAAGGGTTCACCACAACGACGCGGTGTTTGTACACGCGTTTATACAACAACCCCTAAGAAACCAAACTCTGCTCTTCGCAAGGTTGCACGTGTACGTCTTACTAGTGGCATGGAAGTCACTGCATACATTCCAGGTGAAGGTCACAACTTGCAAGAGCACTCCATTGTTCTTGTACGCGGTGGTCGTGTAAAAGATTTGCCTGGTGTTCGTTACAAGATCATTCGCGGATCACTAGATACACAAGGTGTTAAGAACCGTAAGCAATCACGTTCACGCTACGGAACTAAGAGAGAGAAGAAGGCTAGCTAATGCCACGTAAAGGCCCCGTTGTTAAGTCACCTGTTGTTGCAGATCCTGTTTACAACTCACCAGTTGTTACTGCGCTAATTAACCGCGTTCTTCTACACGGTAAGCGTTCAACTGCTGAAGCAATTGTCTATAACGCTCTAGAAGGTACTCGCGAAAAGACACAGGTTGATCCACTTATTACTTTGAAGCGCGCGCTAGATAACATCAAGCCAGCTGTTGAAGTTCGCTCACGCCGTGTTGGTGGAGCTACTTACCAGGTGCCAGTTGAAGTTAAGGCAAGCCGTTCAACAACTTTGGCTCTACGTTGGTTAATCGATTACTCACGTTCACGCCGCGAAAAGTCAATGGCAGAGCGTTTAATGAATGAGCTTATTGATGCAAGCAACGGCCTTGGTGCTGCTGTAAAGCGTCGCGAAGATACCCACAAAATGGCGGAAGCAAACAAGGCGTTTGCTCACTACCGCTGGTAATTGTTAAGTAAACACAGAACTTACGAAAAGACGAGAAGAGGAATATAAGTGTCAACAGTAGAAAAGATCGATCTAGCTACGGTTCGCAACATCGGAATCATGGCTCACATCGACGCGGGAAAAACCACGACTACTGAGCGCATCCTTTTCTACACAGGTATTAACTACAAGATCGGTGAAGTTCACGAAGGCGCAGCAACCATGGACTGGATGGAGCAGGAGCAAGAACGTGGAATCACGATCACTTCAGCTGCAACAACATGTATGTGGGACAAGCACCTCATTAACATCATTGATACACCTGGCCACGTTGACTTCACAGTTGAAGTAGAGCGTTCACTTCGTGTTCTAGACGGCGCAGTTGCTGTGTTCGACGGTGTTGCTGGTGTTGAACCACAATCTGAAACTGTATGGCGTCAAGCAGATCGTTACTCAGTTCCACGTATTTGTTTTGTTAACAAGCTAGACCGCACAGGTGCATCATTTGATAAGTGCGTTGCCATGATCAAGGATCGTCTAAACGCTGTTGCGCTAGTTCTACAACTTCCAATCGGTGCAGAGGCTGACTTCCTTGGTGTTGTCGATCTAATCGCGATGAAGGCACTTACCTGGCGTGGAGAAACACAAAAGGGTGAAGATTACACAATTGAAGAAATTCCAGCTGACATGGTTGAAGCATCAAAGGCTGCTCGCTTAGCATTGCTAGAAACTCTTGCTGAAAATGATGATCAGTTGATGGAAAAGTTCCTAGAAGGAATTGAAGTAACTGAAGTTGAAATCATCGCTGGAATTCGCCGCGCAACACTTGCCGCAAAGCTCACTCCAGTTCTAACTGGTTCAGCATTCAAGAACAAGGGTGTACAGCCAATGCTTGATGCTGTTGTTCGCTACCTTCCAAGCCCACTAGATGTTGATGCAATCGTTGGTCATGACATGAATGATCCTGAGAAGGAAATCAAGCGTCTGCCAAAGAACGATGAGCCATTCTCAGCACTTGCTTTCAAGATCATGACAGATCCACACCTTGGAAAACTTACTTTCATCCGCGTGTACTCAGGCGTTCTAGAAACTGGTTCAACAATCTTGAACTCAGCAAAGGATCGCAAAGAGCGCATCGGAAAGATTTACCAGATGCACGCAAACAAGCGCGAAGAGCGTGACAATGTTGGTGCAGGAATGATCGTTGCTGTTATGGGTCTTAAGGACACAACAACAGGTGAGACTCTCTGTGATCCAGCGAAGCCGGTAATCCTTGAATCAATGGACTTCCCAGCACCAGTTATCTCTGTTGCTATTGAGCCAAAGACAAAGGGTGACCAAGAAAAGCTTGGCGTTGCGATTCAGCGTTTGTCTGAAGAAGACCCAACTTTCCACGTGAAGACAGATGAAGAAACAAACCAGACAATCATCGCTGGTATGGGTGAACTTCACCTTGAAATTCTTGTTGACCGTATGCGTCGCGAGTTCAAGGTTGAAGCAAATGTTGGTAAGCCTCAGGTTGCTTACCGCGAAACACTTCGTAAAGCTGTTGCTCGTCACGACTACACACACAAAAAGCAGACTGGTGGTTCTGGACAGTTTGCAAAGATTCAGATTGCAATTGAGCCACTTCCAACTGGAACAGTTGAAGGCGGATATGAATTCGTAAACAAGGTCACTGGAGGTCGCGTTCCACGCGAGTACATCCCTTCAGTTGATCAGGGTTGCCGCGAAGCAATGACCTCAGGTCCTCTTGCTGGTTACCCACTCACTGATGTACGAGTAACTCTTCTTGATGGCGCGTATCACGATGTTGACTCATCGGAGCTCGCTTTCAAGGTGGCTGGTATCGCAGCGTTCAAGGAAGCGTCAAAGCTTGCTGATCCTGCAATTCT
>CAIXVA010000122.1 GCA_903922745.1 uncultured Actinomycetes bacterium | reverse complement strand
CAGCAATGCCGTTGATGTTGAAGGTACTGATGATGTTTTGGTAAAGCTTGCTCGCTGTTGCACGCCAGTACCAGGAGATCAAATTATGGGATTCATAACCAAGGGGAGTGGCGTTTCTATTCATAGAGCAGATTGCACGAACGCTCATGATCTACAGGTTCATCAATTGGATAGAGTTGTAAATGTTAAATGGCGTCTAGGGGCATCGTCCGTATTCTTGGTAAACATTCAAGTAGAAGCATTGGACCGCGCTTCATTATTGGCAGATGTAACCCGGACTTTGTCGGATCAGCATGTAAATATTCTGAGTGCCTCCGTTAGTACGTCAAAGGATCGAACCGCGTTTTCGCGTTTTACATTTGAGATGGCAGATGCAACGCATTTAGATGCGGTGCTTGCTGCTGTGCGCGGTATCGAAGGTGTTTACGATGTCTATCGAACAACCAACAATTAACTCAAATCAACGACTAGCTAAACTCGGCAAGACTCTTTTCAGCTTCGGCCAGCCAGACCTTACGAGCGGTCGCAGATTCTGCAGCCTCTTCTGACTTCTTCGCATTTCCACTAGCCGCAAATTTTGCCGCTGCCTTTTCATAATTTGCGATGGATTCAGTTAGCTGAGCAACGACTTCTTCAGCACGCTTCTTTGCTGCAGGATCGGTCTTGCGCCAAATTTCTGCTTCAGCCTCTTTAACGACAGATTCGACCTTGGCAACGCGAGCATCTAATGCGGCGCGCTTGTCACGGTGGGTCATACCGATCTTTTCCCACGAACGTAAGTGCTCATTGAGCACCTTGCGTGATTCCTTAATGTCGGTGATAGGCAGAACCGCTTCGATAAGAGTGAGTAACTCTTCTCGCTTAGCTAAGTTTGTCGCCATTGTTACATCGCGCTTTTCTAGGTCGGCATTCTTGGATGCAAAGAATTGATCTTGAGCAGCTTTAAAGCGTGACCATAGTTTGGCATCGTCGTTCTTCTTGCCACGCCCCGCTGCTTTCCAAAGATCCATGAGAGCCTTAAAACGCTTTGCAGTTGGGACCCATTCAGTTGATGTTGCCAATTTTTCTGCCTCTTCAACAATGGCCTTCTTAGCATCTGCAACAACTGATTGAGTTGCCTCAAGGGAAGCAAAGTGTGTGCGACGACGCTTATCAAATTTGTTACGTGATGATGAAAAACGCTTCCATAGATCCGCATCGGCCTTCTTATCAAGACGTGGAGCGGCCTTCCATTCATCGAGAAGAACCTTGAGACGATCACCAGTGCTCTTCCAACTTTCAGAAAGAGCTAAACTCTCAGCCTCAACAACAATCTTTTCTTTTTCAACAATAATTTGTTCACGACGTGCAGCTTTTGCAGCAGTCTCGGCCGCCTTCTTAGCCTCATACGCCTCGCGGTGTCCTTCGATCAATGGCTCGATTTGTTCAACTGAAGCGGCAAGTGCTTCTAGATCTCCAACACCATTGAGTTCTTTGACCTGATCGCGCAATTTCTTAACTGCTGCGTATGCATCTGACGGAACCATTGCTCCACTCTTGATGCGTGCTGCTAGAAGAGCGACCTCGGCAGCTAGAACTTCAAACTTTCGTACGAAATAGGACAATGCTTCTTCAGCAGTTTTTCCTGGATATGAACCAACGGCTGTTTCACCGTGTGATGTACGAACATAAACTGTTCCATCTTCTGCGACTCGACCAAAAGCTGAAGGATCTCCGATCAACGCACTTGCTGCGCTTGCCTGGTGTGGGAAATTCATATCTGTCATGAGAGTGATCCTTTCAGCGCGTTTCTTCTGTATGAAGTTCGCTATGTGGTGGGTGCGATGCTGAGAAGTTTTAACGCTTCTGAGCGTGGGTGGAGTGTGTATTCGTGTGCAAAAGGTACCCTGTCTCATGGTGTGAGCGTCAATCGCACCTCAATTTGAGCGTGGAACAGGGAGGGATGATCGATGCTGATCGACTCTTTTGCCGCTCCGATGTATGCCACCAATTGCTGGGTATTGGCATCTGAATCAGGGTCAGAGTGCGTGGTTTTTGATCCGGGTATGCCAGATGTTTCACACCAATTAACAGAGATATTAGAAAAACATAATTTAAAGCCAGTTGCTGTAATAGCGACACATGGGCATCTTGATCACACATTTTCGATACAACCGATCGCAGATGGATACGACATCCCTTCATATATCCATAGTGAAGATCGTGCTGCTTTGTCCAACCCAGAAAATCTTGTTAGTCCCGACTTTCAAAGTATGTTGTCTGGAATGAGTTTTACTGAGCCTAATAATATTCTCGAACTACGCAATGGTGATGTAATTGATTTGGTCGGCCTTTCATTTAAGACTATTCACGCCCCTGGCCACACGCGTGGTTCTTTAATGTTTGAAGTTTCCAATGAGGTACTGGTCAGCGGGGATGTCCTGTTTGCTGGTTCGATAGGACGTACAGATCTACCGACAGGCTCGGCAAAAGATATGGAAGAAACATTGCGTAAAAAAGTTGT
>CAIXVA010000121.1 GCA_903922745.1 uncultured Actinomycetes bacterium | reverse complement strand
GTTTAACAAGTGGGAACAAAATTGTTTCGCGAATTCCAAGACCAGTAAGTGCCATCAGCAAACGATCAACACCCATTCCCATTCCACCAGTTGGAGGCATTGCAAACTCCATTGCGCGCAAGAAATCTTCATCCACTTGCATTGCTTCAAGATCACCCTTTGAGCCAAGTGTTGCTTGTTCAACTAAGCGATCACGCTGAACAACAGGATCAATCAATTCTGAATAACCTGTTGCAAGTTCAAAGCCGTCAATATATAAATCCCACTTTTCTGCCACACCTGGTAGCTCGCGATGTGCGCGAACAAGTGGTGATGTATCAACTGGGAAACCCATAACAAAAGTTGGTTCAATTAATTCGTGGCGTGCAACGTGCTCGAAGATCTCTTCGGCAAGCTTTCCGGTAATCCACTTAGGATCAATCTTCATGCCTAGTTTTTCAGCAATCTTCTTCAATTCTGCAATAGGGGTAAGGGCTGTAACGCTTTGCCCAACACCATTAGAAATAGCGTCGTATAAGGAGATCTGCTTCCACTGGCCACCAAGATCTGCCTGGCGTCCATCATGGTGTGTAACAACATGTGAACCCGCAACTGCCATGGCAGCGTTCTGCACAAGGGTGCGAGTGAGGTCTGCAATAGACATCCAATCGCCATAGGCCATATAGCTTTCAATCATTGCAAACTCAGGAGAGTGCGATGAGTCAGCGCCTTCATTGCGGAAGTTGCGATTGATTTCAAATACACGCTCGATACCGCCAACAACGCAGCGCTTTAAGAAGAGTTCTGGCGCAATACGTAGGTACAGATCCATGTCATACGCATTAGAGAAGGATTTAAATGGTCGTGCAGCTGCCCCGCCATGCATTACCTGGAGCATTGGAGTTTCAACTTCAACAAAATTTGCTTTATCAAATGTGTCGCGCAAAGACTTCATCACTGTTGGGCGCATACGAGCATTAGTACGCGCTTCAGGGCGAACTATTAAATCCACATAACGCATACGAACACGAGTCTCTTCAGACATCGGCTTGTGATCATTTGGCAATGGACGTAGTGACTTTGACGCCAGAGTCCATGAATTAGCAAGGATTGAAAGTTCTCCGCGCTTTGAAGTAATAATCTCACCCGTTACAGAAACAATGTCGCCTAAATCAATATCTGCTTTCCATGAATCAAGTACTTCTTGGCCAACCTTGTCCAAGGACAACATAGCCTGTAGTTCTGTTCCATCGCCTTCGCGCAACGTTGCAAAGCACAGTTTGCCTGTATCGCGCTTAAAGATAATTCGTCCTGTTAAAGATTCGATATCTCCTGTTGCAACATCAATTTCAAGTCCAACATACTTCTCACGAATTTCAACAAGAGATTTCGTGCGAGGCACAGAGACTGGATATGGCTCAATGTTGCGCTCTAATAATGAGGCGCGCTTTTCACGTCGAATACGGAGCTGCTCAGGCAGATCCTCTTCAATCGGTGCGTTTTCTGTGCTCATAGGATGCGAAGTCTACCGACTTAGGCATTTCGTTCGTGAATTAAGCGAAGTCCAATGAGGGTCAAATCAGGCTCGTGGTGGTCGATTGTTTCTGAAACTCCAATAATCAATGGGGCTAATCCACCAGTTGCAATAACAGTTGGCTTTTCAGAATATGACTCCGATAGTTCTGCCGTAATTCGATCAACGAGTCCATCAACCTGGCCAGCAAATCCGTAAATAGTTCCAGATTGCAACGCCTCAACTGTGTTCTTGCCTATGACATTTTTTGGTCTGATTAATTCAACTTTGCGAAGCTGGGCTGCGCGAGCAGCTAATGCATCAACTGAAATTTCAATGCCAGGTGCCAATGCTCCGCCTAGAAATTCTCCCTTTGGTGAAACAACATCCAGATTTGTTGAAGTTCCAAAGTCCACAACGATTGCCGGTCCACCAAACAATGTGTGAGCAGCCAAGGTATTAACAATGCGATCTGCGCCAATTTCCTTTGGGTTATCGACAAGAAGTGGCACACCAGTCTTGATACCTGGCTCAACAATTGTCACTCGAACATCTGAAAAGTAGTCAGCAATCATTGTGCGAAGTTCACGCAATGTGGCAGGAACGGTTGAACAAACAGCTAAACCAGTCACCTTGTAGTCCTCGATGAGAGCGCGATATTGCAGCCACAATTCATCTGCCGTGCTACGAGGATCTGTTTTAACTCTCCAAGAATGCATCATTTCCTTGTCATCAAAGATTCCAAGGACAGTATTTGTGTTTCCAACGTCAACTGTTAATAACATTGTTATCTCCCCACCATTGGCATGTTGTCTATCAAGCGAACTCCTTCAACCCATCCAGCAATAATTGCGCGGCGGTTTTCTGTACCTTCATCTGCTAACGAAAAATCTCTTTCATCGATAATCGTTGCGTAATCCTTATCAAAGCCAGGCTCCATAGATAGCGTCGTGTTTAGTATTTCCTGAGCAATTTCTACTGTTGGGGCAAGCTTTGCAGCCGCTAATGCGCGGTGAATAACTAATGCGACATTTCGACCTGTTTCACTCAGTCGCAGATTGCGTGAAGACATCGCTAATCCATCAAATTCACGAACTGTTGGAACTCCAATGATCTCAACTTTGCTCTTCATTGCTTTAATAATTGTTAGCTGCTGAAAATCCTTTTCACCAAATACAGCCTTGTCTGGCTTTGCAATTGCACAGAGGCGATCAATAACTGTTACAACACCATCAAAATGCCCAGGACGTGAAGCACCTTCATATAAGTTTCCTAATGCTCCAGCGCTAACTGTTTTGAAACCTTCTGGGTATAAGTCTTCGTACTCTGGAAACCACACTTCGTTTGCACCAGCAATTGTTGCAATTTCGATATCGCGCTCTGGTGATCGTGGATACTTTTCTAAATCTGCTGTGTTTTCAAACTGCAATGGATTTACGAAGATGCTAACGATTACATCTTTATCCAATGTGCGCGCACGTTTAATCAACGCTTGGTGGCCTTTATGCAAGGCGCCCATTGTTGGCACTAATACAGTCATTTCAGTGGCTCCAGTCCTTTCATGGGGTACCGGGCGAGATGTTGCACAGTTTACCTCTAAGCAGGCAATTGCTCCAAAAGTTCTTTTATCGCTCCATGCGTAAGCAGGATTGCATCAGGCTCAATTTCAAACCATGGTTCAAGAACAAAACGACGCTCATGCGCACGTGGATGTGGCAACTGCAATTCATCAGCTTTGCTTAATAATCCCCCGTATTGAATGAGGTCTAAATCAATGGTTCGGGGTCCCCAGTGCTCAATTCTTTCGCGACCTAAGCTCTTTTCAATTCCATGTAGCAAAGACAATAGATCCATTGCAGGTAAATCGCTATCAATGAGGCACACAGCATTTATGTAATCAGGTTGATCTGGTCCACCAACTGGCGCGGTTGTGTAATAGCTAGATACCAATTGCACATCAGTTGCTTCGCGAAGTAATGCAACCGCTAAATCAAGATTTTCTTTTGGTTCACCAATATTGGCACCAAGTGCAATTACGG
>CAIXVA010000120.1 GCA_903922745.1 uncultured Actinomycetes bacterium | reverse complement strand
GATTGGGTAAAACCGCAAATTGGTATTGCTTCATCGTGGAATGAAATCACGCCATGCAACTTGTCACTTGATCGCTTGGCTAAAGCATCTAAGCAAGGTGTAATAGATGCCGGCGGATTCCCTATGCAATTTGGAACAATTTCAGTTTCTGATGGAATCTCAATGGGCCACGAAGGAATGCACTTCTCATTGGTATCGCGTGAAGTAATCGCAGATTCAGTTGAATGTGTAATGCAAGCAGAGCGTTTAGATGGAATGGTTACATTTGCCGGTTGTGATAAATCTTTGCCGGGAATGATGATGGCCGCGGCGCGTATCGATGTTGCAAGTGTTTTTGTTTATGCAGGTTCAACATTGCCTGGCCAGGTTGATGGTAAGGATGTAACGATCATCGATGCTTTTGAAGCAGTTGGTGCTTGTGCTCTTGGACTCATTACTCAGGATCGTGTGGATCAAATTGAACGCGCAATCTGTCCAGGAGAAGGCGCTTGCGGAGGTATGTACACCGCAAACACAATGGCAAGTATTGGTGAAGCAATCGGGCTTTCATTACCTGGATCTGCCGCACCTCCAGCAGTTGATCGCCGCCGCGATACCTATGCAATTGCATCAGGTGCGGCAGTGGTTGAACTTATTCGTCAAGGAATTACTACTCGCGATATTTTGACCAAGCCAGCTTTTGAAAATGCGATCACCATTTTGATGGCATTGGGTGGATCTACTAACGCAGTACTTCACTTGTTAGCAATTGCCAATGAAGCACATGTAGATCTATCTCTGGATGATTTCCATCGCATTGGCTCAAAAGTTCCTCTACTTGGAGATCTGAAACCATTTGGTCAATTTGTCATGAGCGATGTGGACAAGGTTGGCGGTATTCCAGTTGTTCTTAAGGGATTGTTAGATGCGGGTTTATTACACGGAGATGTTTTGACTGTTACTGGCAAAACGATGGCTGAGAACTTAAAGGAAATCAATCCTCCTGATCCAGATGGGCAAATCTTAAAAGCTGTTTCATCGCCAATGTCCACAGATGTTGGAATCACAATTCTGGGTGGTTCGCTTGCAACTGAAGGTGCGGTTTGTAAAACAGCTGGAATCGGTATTGAAAGCTTTGAGGGGCCAGCGCGAGTATTTGAACGCGAACAAGCCGCAATGGAAGCTCTTGAAAATGGATCAATCACAGCTGGTGATGTAGTGGTAATTCGTTATGAAGGCCCAAAGGGTGGACCAGGTATGCGCGAAATGTTAATGATCACTGGTGCGATTAAAGGTGCAGGACTTGGCAAATCAACATTGTTGTTAACTGATGGTCGTTTCTCTGGTGGTTCAACTGGATTATGTGTCGGCCACGTTGCTCCAGAAGCTGTTGATGGGGGACCAATCGCATTTATTAAAGATGGCGACATGGTGCGCATCGACATTACAAATCGCACATTAGATTTGTTGGTAGATCCAGCAGAACTTGAAGCCCGCAAAGTCGGTTGGAAGCCGCTCACTCATAAATACACTCAGGGTGTTTTAGCCAAGTATTCAAAATTGGTTCAGTCCGCATCGAAGGGTGCCATCTGTCAGTAGTTCTCTGGCAGCTTGCCGGAAGTTATCCAAAATATGAGATGTGCATCTCACCTCTTGACCTTGAGCCTGCTTCATTGGATAATAAGCCTATGAGTACAACATTTGTGGTGGTGATTTAAAGGCGCGTGATCGATTTGTGATCAGGCGCCACCCTCAGTTATCTGGGGGTTTTTTCATTTCACATACAAACAGGTTGTTCGCAAAGAAAGACCAGAACGAAAGGAGATGGATATGAGCAAGAAGATGAGTGGAGCTAAATCACTCGTGCAGTCTTTGGAGTTTGCCGGCGTCGATGTGATGTTTGGACTTCCGGGCGGCGCAATTCTTCCTGCATACGATCCAATCTTTGATAGTTCTATTCGCCATATCTTGGTTCGCCATGAACAAGGTGCCGGACACGCAGCAACTGGTTATGCCCAAGTAACCGGGCGCGTAGGAGTTTGTATTGCAACGTCTGGTCCAGGTGCAACAAATCTTGTTACGCCACTTGCCGATGCTGCTATGGATTCAGTTCCGATGGTTGCAATCACAGGACAAGTTCCTTCAGCTGCAATTGGTACCGATGCATTTCAAGAGGCAGATATCCGCGGAATCACAATGCCGTTTACAAAGCATAATTATTTGATCACTGATCCACTAGATATTCCACGTGCGATCGCTGAAGCGTTTTATATTGCTTCATCAGGTCGTCCAGGTCCGGTTCTTGTTGATATCGCAAAAGATGCGCTGCAAAAGGAAACAGATTTCGTATGGCCAAAAGATTTATCGTTACCTGGTTACCATCCACAGATCGAACCTGAGAATCAGGCGATCAAAGATGCCGCAGCGCTCATTGCGCAATCATCAAAGCCGGTGTTCTACGTCGGTGGCGGAGTTATCAAAGCAAATGCCTCGAAAGAATTGATGCAACTTGCCGAATTAGTTGGTGCACCTGTTGTAACTACTTTGATGGCGCTTGGATCATTTCCGGATAGTCATCCTCAGCACTATGGCATGCCAGGAATGCATGGAACTGTTGCAGCTGTTACAGCATTACAAAAAGCTGATTTGCTCATTACTTTAGGCGCACGATTTGACGATCGAGTAACTGGGAAACTTTCAACTTTTGCTGTTAATGCAAAGGTTATTCACGCCGATATTGATCCTGCTGAAATTGGTAAGAATCGTTACGCAGATGTTCCCGTAGTCGGAGACCTTAAGCACACAATTGCTGCCCTAATCCCTGCATTAAAAACAGAGTTTACAAAGGGCCGTGCCGATCTTGCACCATGGTTAGCGTCAATGAACAAGTTACGTGCAACGTATCCGCTTGGGTATGACTTGCCTAAAGACGGGTCATTGTCACCGCAATATGTAATTGAACGAATCAGTGCGATCACAGGCCCAGAAGCAATTTATGTTGCCGGTGTTGGTCAACATCAGATGTGGGCTGCGCAATTTGTAAAGTATGAAAATCCTCGTACTTGGTTGAACTCTGGTGGTCTAGGAACAATGGGATATGCCGTACCTGCAGCAATGGGTGCAAAAGTTGGCGCACCAGATACAACAGTCTGGGCAATTGATGGCGATGGCTGTTTCCAGATGACAAATCAAGAACTTGTGACGTGTGCACTCAACAATATTCCAATCAAGGTTGCGATTATCAATAATGAATCTCTTGGAATGGTTCGCCAATGGCAGACACTGTTCTACGAAGGCCGATACTCAAATACGAGCCTTGATTCAAAGCGCGTACCTGATTTTGTAAAGCTAGCGGATGCAATGGGCTGCGTAGGTTTAACCTGTGATCGCCCAGAAGATGTAGATGCAGTAATTAAGAAGGCTAACTCGATCAATGATCAACCAGTTGTAGTTGATTTCCGAGTATTCCGAGATGCAATGGTATGGCCAATGGTTGCAGCAGGAACTTCAAATGATGACATTATGATCGCGCGCGAAATGGCGCCTGACTGGGATTCACAGGAGCTGTAATGAGTACACATACACTGTCAGTTTTAGTTGAAAACTCACCCGGCGTACTTGCGCGCGTAGCAGGATTATTTTCTAGACGTGCCTATAACATCGATTCTCTTGCAGTAGGTCCAACAGAAAACCCTGACATTTCCAGAATGACTATTGTCATAAATGTCGAAAGCCATTCTCTGGAGCAGGTAATTCGTCAGCTCGATAAATTAATCAATGTGATTCACATTGCGGAGTTGAAATTGAACGACTCGATTCAAGCCGAACTCTTACTTGTAAAGATTTCTGCAACATCAAAAAATAAATTTGATG
>CAIXVA010000119.1 GCA_903922745.1 uncultured Actinomycetes bacterium | reverse complement strand
GAGTAATTACTTATTCCTACGTAGCGAGCTCGTCCTGTCGTATAGGCATAATCCAACGCCGACAAAGTGTCATCAAGGGGAGTTGCATCATCCCAAGCATGTATTTGCCAAATATCTACAAAATCAGAACCTAGTCGAGACAATGAACGATCTAGCTCGGCAATCAAAGAATGCCTAGATGCATCGATTGCGCGAACCCCGTCTGCAAAACCGATTCCTGCCTTTGTCGCAATAACTACTTCATCTCGATTGAACAATGTTCCAATCAAGCCACCGATCACACGTTCACTATCACCATCTCCATATGTAGAAGCTGTATCGATGAAATTTCCACCAGCATCTAAAAAGGCACGACATTGATCTGCAGCCTCGATTTCATCCGTATCCCGACCCCATGTCATGGTTCCGAGACCCAAGCGCGAAAGGGTCAGGCCACTTGTACCTGCTCTGCGCTTTTCCATGGGGCGACCTTAGCAAGTGCATTAGGGAAAAGCTGCGATAGCCTTTGATTTATGCGACTGGTTTTGATTCGACATGCACACTCCGAAGCCAATGCTGCCGGGATACTTTCTGGCCGTTTACCCAATGTGCACCTATCCGAAAAAGGATTGAAACAATCTGAAGATTTAGCCCTGCGGTTAGGTAATTTTCAGGTATCGAATCTTCGTATCAGTCCAATGGAAAGATGTTTCGAAACTATCGCCCCTTGGATAAATTCAATCGTATTGCCAAATAATCCTAAATTTTCACCGATCATCGATCAGGAGTTAACTGAAGTTGATTATGGATCATGGAGTGGAAAAAAATTAGCAGTTCTCAGTAAGAATCGATTATGGAAAACTGTGCAAGAGTCGCCTAGCCGTATGTACTTCCCAAACGGAGAAGGTATTGCACAGATGCAGTCGCGGGCTATGAAATCAGTCCATGAATCTATTTCAACAAAATCCAAAGGATCGGCTGTCATTGTCAGTCATGGTGATGTCATCAAATCGATAGTTGCTTCTGCTCTTGGAATGCATTTGGATGAATTTCAAAGAATAGTCATCGACCCAGCTTCAGTCTCGATTTTGGACTACTCAACAATCAAGCCTCGAGTCCTTCTTCTGAATGATTCGCGATCGGTGATTACAGAACTTGTTGCTGCGCCAAAGAGGGCGAAAAATTTACTAGGTGGCGGATCTGGGCGATGAAGTATGAATTTACTAATCCAGAACGGTTCGTTGCTGGAACAGTGGGAGAACCGGGTGAGCGTGCGTTCTACCTACAAGTACGAGCGTCTACACGTCTTTTTTGTGTATCAGTTGAGAAGGCTCAGGTCCAAGCGATTTCTTCTCGGTTAGAGATCATGATTGGCGAAATACGTAAATCTAATCCTTTGATGATCGTTGAAAAATTACCTACAGATGATGCACAACTCGAATCACCAATTGACGCGGAGTTTCAGATTGGGGCGATGTCTTTAGCGTGGGATGACGAGAGCAAATTGATCTCGGTAGAACTCTTTGAGCTCGAGGATGATGAAGAGGACTCTGAAGGTGAAGTCGTTGTCATAAATATATCGATCGCAATGGCTGCATCATTCTGCGCGCGATCAAAAGCTGTAGTAAATGCTGGTCGCTTACCGTGTCCATTCTGTGGAATACCAATAGATCCACGAGGCCATCTGTGTCCGAGGGCTAATGGTTACCGACGATAAGTTACGAACTTTAACCCTCGGTGATCTACAAGTAACAGGTCGCTTAGTTGACGCTTCAAATGCCACTTTGTATGCGACGTCAACACTCGAAGAGGATTCAGTGATTTGTATTTACAAACCTATTGCAGGGGAACGTCCCTTGTGGGATTTCGCCGATGGCTGCCTGGCCCATCGCGAATACGCGGCATATTTGGTCAGCGACCATCTCGGGTTCGGTTTAGTCCCTTTAACAATATTGCGTGATGGACCATACGGCTTTGGAATGGTTCAACAATGGGTAGATATTGACGAGAGTATTGATCTAGCAAAGTTCTTCGCTACCGATCATCCAAAATTGCGGGCAATGGCCCTTCTTGATGCGATTATCAATAATACGGATCGCAAGATAGGTCACTTATTGCCGGTAGAAAATGAAATCTTATTTGGTTGCGATCATGGTGTCACTTTTCACGAAGAGGACAAGCTCCGTACAGTTTTATGGCAGTGGGCCAATGAACCCTTCACTACAGATGAGATCCAACTTCTCGAAAGGGCCAACTCTGAAATAGCTGGTGAGTTAGGCCAAAAACTCGCACCGCTTCTAACCGAGTTGGAGATACAAGAAACAGCTCGCAGAATTTCAGATCTACTAACTTCTGGAACTTTCCCTTTACCAAATCCCGACTGGCCCGCAGTCCCGTGGCCGGCTTTTTGATTTACGATTACGATACAGACATGAAATCGTGGAATGTGGTTGCAATCCCATCAATAGATTCTGCAGTCAATTTTCCAGCTTTACGTTTGACGAACTCTGCCTCAGGAAAAAAAGAACAGGTACAGCGTAAGCCCCTGTATCGCATGTATGTCTGCGGAATAACGCCATACGATGCTACGCACCTTGGTCACGCGGCCACCTATTTAACATTTGACTTAATCAATCGATATCTCATAGCGAGTGGCTCAGAGGTACGTTATGTGCAAAACATTACAGATATTGATGATCCTTTGTTTGAGCGCGCCAACCGTGATGGCATTGATTGGACTGTTTTAGCGCACCAACAAATTGATTTGTTCCGAAGCGACATGATCAACTTGCGAGTAATACCACCAGAGCATTACATCGGCGCTGTCGATGCAATTCCGCTAGTTACTGCTGCAATCGAGGAACTTTCTTCTAAAGACAGCATCTATCCGGTTGATCAAGATTTATACTTTAAAGTTCGTGCAGATTCTGAATTTGGAAACCGATCTCATCTATCTAACGATGAAATGTTGACAATATTTTCAGAACGTGGGGGAGACCCGGCTCGTGTTGGTAAGAAAGATCCCCTTGATTGCCTTGTGTGGATGTCCCAACGTCCAAATGAACCTGGCTGGCCATCACCATTTGGAGTCGGTCGGCCTGGCTGGCTTGGGGGGACGGCTGCCGCAGCAACTCAGTGGCGGGCAACTCCAGCGTGTGGCCATTGCCCGAGCCCTGGTGCACCGGCCCCGCCTG
>CAIXVA010000118.1 GCA_903922745.1 uncultured Actinomycetes bacterium | reverse complement strand
GCTGCAGCAGTTGGCTCGTTGATAATGCGCAGAACGTTAAGACCTGCGATTTCGCCAGCTTCTTTTGTTGCTTGACGCTGTGCATCGTTGAAGTAGGCAGGCACAGTGATAACTGCATCAGTTACTGTTTCACCCAAATATGCTTCTGCATCGCGCTTTAGCTTTTGCAAAACACGTGCTGAAATTTCTTGTGAGGTGTACTTCTTGCCATCGATATCGATAGTCCAGTTAGTACCCATGTGACGCTTAACGGATCGGATTGTGCGATCTACGTTTGTTACTGATTGACGCTTGGCAACTTCACCAACAAGGACTTCACCGTTTTTGGCAAAGGCCACGATTGATGGTGTTGTGCGCGCACCTTCTGCATTGGCGATAACCGTTGGCTCGCCACCTTCAAGGACAGATACGCAGCTGTTAGTTGTACCGAGGTCGATTCCGACTGCTCTAGCCATTATGTATGCTCCTTTTTATCCCTCTCGAGCCTGATTTAGGGTCGAGGATTGTTGAACTTGAGTCGAGTATACACAAAAGGTTGAGTCGTCGCGACTCAGGTTTCTGTCTCGTTGAACACACACGTAGGCGGCTTTATTGCCTACCCTCTCCCTATGAACCTCGCTCTGGCAGGCCTTTCCTACGGCATCACCATTGTTGCCCTTGTCCTTTTAGCCGTTCGCACCAAGGCGTTGATCGGTATCTATAAGAAGGGTCAACCAGATCCAACGCGTAGCAGTGACACAGCTAAGCGCTTGCGAATGGCGGCTGGAGAAATCTTTGGGCACACAAAGATGTTCAATTTTACAATTGTTGGCCTTGCACACTGGTTTGTAATGGTCGGCTTTGTTGTTTTGTTTGGAACATTAGTTACCGCATACGGACAGTTAATTAATCCGAAGTTTGCTTTGCCCATTATTGGTCACTTGTGGATTTATGAATACATCACCGAATTAATTACGTGGGCAACCGGTATCGGAATCGTTGCCTTAATTGGAATCCGTCAGGTAACGCGCCTTCGTAATAAGCGCTCACGTTTTGCCGGTTCTGGAATGGTTAAGGCGTACTACGTTGAATTTACGATTGTTCTGATTGTCTTCTGTGTAATCGCATTGCGCGGACTTGAAGGTGCGTTGTCTGATGAAACAAAGTGGAATCGTCACTACATCACTACCTGGTTTATTGCCTCAATGTTTAAGTCGATGACACTGTCACAACTAACGTCTTGGATTCAGCTAGTTGCAACCATCAAAATTGTTGGTTCTATGGTCTGGTTCATTGTTATTGCATCAAACTTAACGATGGGTGTTGCTTGGCACCGATTCTTGGCACCATTTAATATTTTCTACCGTCGCAACGCTGATGGCACATCATCACTGGGCGCATTGCCGCCGATGTTGTCACATGGCGAAGAGATTAGCTTTGAAGATCCAAAGGAAGATGATGTCTTTGGTTTAGGCACACGTGCTGACATATCCTGGAAGGGTTTGTTGGACATGACATCGTGTACTGAATGCGGCCGTTGCCAATCACAATGTCCTGCGTGGCACACCGATAAACCGCTGTCCCCAAAGCTTTTGATTATGGCTATGCGCGATCACGCCTTTGCTAAAACCGTTGAAAATGAAGCACTTGTTGGTGAAAACTCTCCAATTAGCTTAGATGTTTTGTGGTCCTGTACGACATGTGGTGCCTGTGTTAACGAGTGCCCAGTTGATATCGAACATATTGATCACATCGTTAACATGCGTCGTTTCCAAGTATTAGTCGAATCCGAATTTCCATCTGAACTTGGCGGAACATTTAGAAATCTAGAAAAGACTGGTAACCCTTGGGGTGCTAATCGCACAGACCGCGAAGCATGGATTGCTGAATGTGATTTCCCAGTCAATGTTATTGAAGGTCAATTGCCAGAAGATGTTGAGTACTTGTTCTGGGTTGGTTGCGCCGGCGCCTACGAAGAACGCGCAAAGAAAACAACAAAGGCTGTTGCCGAACTTTTGTACATGGCAGGGGTTAACTTTGCAGTCCTTGGCAAGAAAGAAACGTGTACTGGAGATCCTGCGCGTCGTGCTGGTAACGAATTCCTGTACCAAATTCTTTCACGCGAAAACATTGAAACTTTCAAAGAAGTATTTGGGGACCGTCCAAAGGGCACAAAGAAAGTTGTTGTTACCTGCCCTCATTGCTTTACAACAATTGGCAGAGATTATGGACAACAAGGTTTTGAACTTGAAATGGTTCACCACACACAATTGCTAAATCAATTGTTGCGCGAAAAGCGTTTAATCCCAATCAAGATGTCTCATACTGCAATGACGTATCACGATCCTTGTTACTTAGGTCGACACAACGAGATCTACCAACCACCACGTGAAATTCTTGAAGCAACGGGTGCCGAGCTAACTGAAATGCCACGTAATAAGGAACGATCATTTTGTTGCGGCGCAGGCGGCGGACGTATGTGGATGGAAGAAAAAATTGGTACGCGTATCAACATCAACCGTGTTGAAGAAGCAATCAACACTGGTGCAACCGAATTAGCTGTTGCCTGTCCTTTCTGTCGCGTTATGACTAGCGATGGAATGAACGCTAAAGAGTCAGCCGTTGAAGTCTTGGATGTTGCTCAGGTATTGCTGCGCTCAGTCAAAGAGCTCTAGGCTGAAAAACAGGGCGTAATTTCCACTCGTTCTCAGGAAACTTTCAGGTTATGAGAGCATTGTGCAGCTATGATTACAACCGCAGAAAAGAACTCCCAGCGCATTCTCGTCGTTGATGATGAATCAAGCATCAGCGAGTTAATTTCTACAAGCCTTCGATTCGTTGGCTTCGATGTCCGCACCGCAGCTAATGGTGCAGAGGCTCTACGTGTAGCAGAAGAGTTCAAGCCGCATGCAATGGTGCTTGATGTGATGTTGCCAGATCTTGATGGTTTTGAAGTGTGCAAGAAAATTCGCAATGAAGGTGTTGATACGGGAGTTCTGTTTCTGACAGCTAAAGATGGCATGGAAGACAAAGTTAAGGGATTAACACTTGGCGGCGATGATTACATGACAAAGCCATTTTCACTAGAAGAACTCGTTGCACGCTTGCGTGCACTCTTGCGTCGCACAGGTGTAGATGCAATTGCAATCGATGATGAAAAAATGCGTTTTGCTGATCTTGAATTAGATGAAGCAACACATGAAGTCAGCCGTGCAGGTCAGATGCTGGACCTTTCACCAACAGAGTTTGCGCTATTGCGTTACTTAATTATTAATGCTGATCGCGTTGTGTCAAAGGCTCAGATCCTTGATCATGTGTGGCAATACGACTTCCGTGGTGACATGGGAATTGTTGAAACCTATATTTCATATCTTCGCAAGAAGGTAGATTCTTTTGATCCACCACTGATTCATACAGTGCGTGGAGTTGGCTACCGTTTAAGAATGCCGCCTAAGTAACAATGACTCGGCCGTTAGCGAATTCAAGTTTACGCAATCGTTTAACGGTTGGTGTACTTGTTCTTTCAGCTTTCGGTTTTGCTGGTGCAGGTTTTGGTGCTCAAGCTTTATTAAAAGATTATTTGATGAAACAAGTTGATGCCCAGTTGCTTAGCGTTGTCGGCGGAACTGCAAATCGTCTTGATCAAGCAGGAATTGCCCATGAAGAAAATGATGATCAACAGGCAGCAGTTGCAGCAACGCCGCTTAATCGTGTTCCAACAAGTATTTCGGTAACTGTTTTAGATCCATTTGGAAATCTTGTTGGTGGAATTGGTGGAGATCTAAACTCAAACCAGATCACTGAATATGTCAAAGGTTTGCTGCCTGGACAGGTTGCGGCCTTTGGTTCCAAGCCTTTTACCTTGGATGCACCTGGCGCTGACTTTCGAATCGCCACAACTGTTTTGCCATCCTCACTTGGTTCGGTAATTGTTGCGCAATCTTTAAGCGATTTTGATAAGACAACACATCGCATTGGAGTCGTCTTCTTACTTATTGGTGGACTAGTGCTGTTGTTTATTGCCTTTGCTTCACGTCAAGTAATTAAGTTAAGTATGAAACCACTTGAGAAAATTGAAGCCACTGCTGAAAAAATTGCTGCAGGTGATTTATCTGCGCGTCTTGAAAACTTTGAACCAGATACCGAGGTTGGCAGACTCAGTACTTCACTGAACACAATGCTTTCCCGTATTGAAGAATCATTTTCTGCCCGCACACAATCTGAAGAAAAGTTGCGCCGATTTGTGGCAGATGCCAGCCACGAGCTGCGCACTCCGCTGACATCAATTCGTGGTTTTGCCGAACTCCATCGTCAAGGCGCAGTACCTGACGGTGAAAAGACTCGCGAACTAATTGCTCGTATTGAAAAAGAATCAATGCGTATGGGCTACTTAGTAGAAGATTTGTTGATGCTTGCACGCATGGAT
>CAIXVA010000117.1 GCA_903922745.1 uncultured Actinomycetes bacterium | reverse complement strand
TAGATCTATATCGACGCGTGATTGCTTAAATGACTCGTAAATCCTTGTTCCACTTTGCTTTAGTTGGCCTGCTCTGGGGTATTCCATACCTTTTGATGAAGGTTGCTGTTGAAGATTTCCCACCTGCAGCTGTTGTTGCAGGTCGCACATTAATCGGGGCTTCGATTTTGATTCCTGTAGCTGTTTACCGCAAGACCTTTAAAGGAGCGGTCCTTGGCTTCAAATTTGTAGCTTTCTACGCACTGATGGAAATGATTGGGCCTTGGATTCTGATTACAACTGCTGAACAAAAGATTAATTCAGGGTTGGCAGGATTGCTTGTATCAACGGTTCCGATCTTTGCAACCATCATTACCTCCCTACGTGGAGATCATTCTGTTTGGCAATTCAAGAGAATCTTTGGAATCGTTGTTGGATTTATCGGTTTAATCCTGGTCGTAGGAATAGAAAGCTTGTCGGGCAATAGCGATCCGCTATCAATTGCCATGGTGATTCTGGCATCAATGGGTTATGCCTACGCGGTGATTATGGTGACTACCAATCTGCCACTTGTTGATGGAATTGCAATTAATGGCTTGGCAATGGCGATTACATCTGTTTTTTGGGCACCAGTTGCAATTGCTAATTGGCCTTCAAGTATTTCACTCAACTCGGCGCTGTCTTTACTTGCACTTGGCGTATTTAGCACCGCTTTCGCTTTCATTCTGTTCTTTAAGGTGATGGCAGAAATCGGGCCAGCTCGTGGTTCGCTTGTTACCTATTTAAATACCGCAATCGCAGTTGTGTTAGGTGTAATAATTTTGAAGGAGCCTTTAACGGTTGGAATAATCGTGGGATTACCGTTAGTCCTAGTTGGTTCGTACTTGGCTAGCCGTAAAACTGTTTAAGACTTCTCGCCAAACCCTAACTTTGCAAGCAGCTTTGGATCCTTCTGCCATTCCTTTGAAACCTTAATGTGCAGGCCAAGAAAGATCTTGGCTCCTAATACACGCTCAATATCTGCGCGGGCACGAATTCCAATTTCCTTTAAACGAGCACCTTGGTGGCCCAACAAAATTGCACGTTGTGTATCTCGTTCTACGTGGATGGTTGCATGAACATCATAAAACGGGCGTGAACCCTTTTCTTCGCGCTCACCAAACTCATCAATTGTTACGACAATGCTGTGCGGCAACTCTTCACGCACATCTTGCAACGCTGCTTCTCGAATATATTCACAGATAATCTGATCGATCGCCTGATCACTCGTTGTACCAGCTGGGTAATACTCAGGGCCAGCAGGAAGGTTTTTACCGATTAGTTCGTTCAGTAAATCAACTTGATCATGGATCGCAGCCGAAACTGGAATAATTTCATCCCACACAAAACCTTCGGCGATCTTCATGATGCCTAACAAACGAATAGCCAACTTTTCCTTTGCAATTAAATCCGTTTTAGTAATTACTGCAAACTTTTTAGCACCTGGATGCTTTGCAATTTCTTGAGCAATAAAAGTATCCCCTGCTCCTGATGTTTCATCAGCTGGAATGCACATGATCACGATATCGACTGAATCCATGCTTTGATCTACAACTTGATTAAGGCGTTGTCCCAACAAAGTTTTTGGCTTGTGAACTCCAGGAGTATCAACAAGAACAGCCTGAAAATTATCACCATGAACAATTCCGCGAATTGCTGTGCGAGTGGTGTTGGGGTGGTGTGAAGTAATTGCGATCTTGCTACCTACTAAAGCATTAATCAGAGTTGATTTGCCAACGTTTGGGCGGCCAACAATGGCCACAAAGCCCGAACTGAAATCACTCATAGGCTTATTCTCTCACTGTTTAACTCCAACAAACTCCACTGCATCTTGAACAGAAGTCACGATCTCTGCAGCACGTTCTGCGATTAAGCGATGGCATCCCTGGCTTGTAGATGAATTGAGCTGACCTGGAATGGCCATTACAGGTCGCATGAGATCAGCGGCATCTCGCGCGGTGCGCAATGAGCCACTTCTATGTGCTGCTTCAACAACCAGTGTTGCGCAAGAAAGAGCAGCAATTAAACGATTACGAGTTAAGAATCGATTTTGTGCGGCATGCACATAGGGCATGACTTCACTGACGATCGCTCCATTTTTACTAATTGCTTTGAATAACCGCGAATTTGAGGATGGATAGTCGACTAATACCCCTGATGCAATAACGGCAATGGTTTTACCTGATGCTTTAAGGGTTGCCACATGAGCGCAGGTATCAATACCTAGCGCTCCCCCACTGACAACATTCCAGCCGTGATTAACAAATGCAGTTGCAAAATCAGCTGCCATTTCTTGTCCATAGCTGCTGGGCTCACGTGTGCCAACAATTGCAATTGATTTCTGGCTCAATTGCAAAAGATCGCCTTTAACAATTAACCCAATTGGAGGATTTGCTAGTTGATCTACTTGCCGTGGCCACAGTGCATGTCCTGGATGGATGAACTCGGAATCACTTACTGCGACCGCAGTTTGGAGCATTTCAAAGTTTGTCTGCTCAATTTTTCCAAGCAACTTAGAACACGATTGCGAGTTGTACTGACCGCTCAGTAATCCTTGCAAAACCATCACTGCGCCAACCCGTTGTATCTCTTGGCTCCAACCAGTATGTCCTGGCTCGATTGCTGAAAAGAGAGTTAAGCGTGCTTCATATTCATCTATTGATACTTTGCTGTGAATGCTCATGGATCCAATTAATACAGATGCCAGGCAACAAGTACTTTCTTAGAAATTACTTGTGGATGAGCGCGGCAACGTTTGCGAAAGAGGTGCGATGTTCTGCGCAAGGCCCGTGTTCATTGAGCGCTTTAGTGTGGGCGGCGGTGATATATCCCTTATGCCCAGCAAATCCGTACTGTGGAAACTCTAAATCCATTTTACGCATAATCCGGTCTCTTGTTACCTTTGCAATAACAGATGCTGCACTTATGGAAACTACAACTTGATCGCCTTTCCACACGGCAAGGTTTGGAACCCCTAACCCTTCGATCGCATATCCATCGGTTAAAACATAGGCAGGTTCAATATCTAATCCCTGAACTGCTCGACGCATTCCATCAAGATTTGCGGCGTGCACACCACGTGAATCAACTTCTGATGCTGGAACTATTACAACACTGACCGATGCGGCAATACTGTGGATCAAATCAAAGACGGCGTCTCGCTTATTTTCAGGTATCTCTTTTGAATCTCGCACCACTGCTAATTCGGGAGCAAAGGGATCATGCAGAACAACTGATGCGATTACTAGTGGACCAGCACATGCTCCGCGACCAGCTTCGTCAACACCTGCAATCGGTGAAATTCCAGCACTTGCCAACAACTGCTCTATAACCTTCATCAGGTTACTTCTTTAATACATCCACTTTTGGCACATACGTAATATTTTTAAATGGCCAGATGACTGCAACTACACGGCCAGTGACCCGTGAAAGTGGAACAAAACCTTTGTTGATGTCTTCTTGGTGATAGCGAGAATCCGCACTTGCGCCGCGATGATCTCCCATAACCCAGATCTTGCCTGCAGGAACAGTTACATCAAATTTCATTTCAGATGGCTTATTGCCTGCATAAATATATGGCTCAGTAACTTCGACGCCATTGATGCTTAGCTTTTCATCCTTGGTACAACACACTACGTGGTCACCAGCTACCCCAATTACACGCTTGACTAAGTACTGCTTTGCTGGGTTTGGAAGAACTCCGACCGCTACTAATGCGCTCTTTGCCTTGGCAACGTACTTATTGGTGTTGTAGTCAACAATTTCGGGAAGCCAATTATTAGGATCGCGGAATACAACAACATCTCCACGATTAATTGGCTTTGAAATAAATGGAACCTTGTTAACGGCTACTCGATCTTTAATCTGCAGTGTGTTTTCCATTGATCCGGAAGGAATATAGAAAAACTGAACAGCAAAGGTTTTTATAAGTAGTGAAACAACGAGTGCAACTACAACGAGGATTGGGAGCTCCTTAAGGAGCGATCCCCTTTTACGCATTGAGAGAATTATTCAGCAGCAGGTGCGTCAGTTGCTTCAGCAACCGCTTCAGCCACAACGTCTGTAGTTGTAACTTCAGCTGGAGTTTCAACAACTGCTTCAGCTGGAGTTTCTGCAACTACTTCAGCCACAGCTTCTTGAGTCACAACTGGAGCTGGAACCTCGGACACAGCTTCCTCAATTATTGGCGCGGACACTGGTGTAGAAAGAATTCCGTCGCCGTACCCTTCAACGCCATCACGCTTTTCGCGAATCTTGGCAGCCTTACCGCGTAGGTCACGTAGGTAATAAAGCTTGGCGCGACGTACTTCGCCCTTCTTTACTAGCTCGATCTTTTCAATAACTGGAGTGTGAACTGGGAAAGTACGCTCAACACCAACACCGTAAGAAACCTTACGGATTGTGAAAGTTTCACGAACGCCATCGCCTTGACGACGGATTACGATTCCTTGGAAAACCTGAAGACGGCTCTTGTTACCTTCGATAACACGAACATGGACCTTGAGCTCATCACCGGCACGAAACTGTGGGATGTCTTTGCGCAGGGATACTGCATCTACGGCGTCAAGAATGTTCATATTCGGATCCTTTTGTCATTTCTATTAAGCACACGCTTTGGCGGTGCAGACTGCGTATTGTGCCACAGAGGTAGGCCTGAGCGTAAATCGGGGAAAGCGGTCTAAATCACTCAGGGCTGGAGTTCTATTCAGGAATCTGAGCGTTCAGGGCGGCAAATAGGTGCGGGCCAGCTGCCACGGTCAGATTGAGCCCATGCCATGGACGGGTGGTAACCGTTGCTCCTGCCTCACGGGCAATCAGCTCAGCTGCAGCCAAATCCCATTCATACAATCCCGTTTCAAAATACCCATCAACCATTCCCGTGGCCACATGGCAAATATCTGCCGCGGCCGATCCAATACGACGAAGATCTCGGATCTGCGGCAGCAATGCATTAACAATCTTTAATTGCTCAATTCGATTTTTCACATCATAGGCAAAGCCGGATGACAACAGCGCGCGATTGAGTTCAACTGGATCATTGCAGGCAATCTTTACATCATTGAGAAATGCTCCCCCGCCTTTTGATGCGTGCCACGTTGCATTAACTGTTGGTGAATGAACAACGCCAACCAAGGTTCCATTTTCATCCTTTGCAGCAATACTGATTGCCCAGCCAGGTAATCCATAAAAATAATTAACAGTGCCGTCGACCGGATCAATTACCCACGTAACACCGCTTGTGCTTTCGCGAGATGCACCTTCTTCGCCGATGATTCCATCATCCGGACGTGCAGCCAAAATACTTTCAACAATTAACTTTTCTGATGCCATATCCATCTGCGTAGCGATATCAATTGCAGTTGATTTAACTGTTAAGTCCCACGAAGCAGGACGATCTACTAGTAATTCACCTGCTTGTCGTGCAATCTTTAGGGCGAGTTCAAGTAATTGCTGCGTATCAGTCATAGGAGCAGTCTAACTGCGAGATAGACTCCTGCCTATGTTCTCAGGATATAAAACCTTAATTAGCACTCCTGGAGCGATGAGATTCTCAATTCCTGGCGTAATCGCGCGCATGCCAATCTCGATGGATTCACTTGCACTTATTTTCATTGTTGTGGCCGTCAGCGACTCATATGCACTAGCTGGAGCGCTAAGTGCAACAGCCTCGGTAGTTATGGCATGTGCTACACCTCATTGGTCGCGCGTGGCAGATCGTATTGGCCAAAGTGCAATGTTGGTGCGTGTTATTCCTTTTAAAGTCACAGGTCTATCGCTATTTACTGTATTAGTTTTAAATCACACACCTGTATGGACGTGGTTTGTCACAATTATTCTGGCCGAATCCATGTCAGTAAATACTGGGGGGTTAGTCCGTCGCCGCTGGCTCCATATCCTCAGCCCAGATAAAACAAGCACAGCTGAAGATGAACAAGATCGCCACTTAGTCAATGTGGCATACTCGTTTGAAGCGATCATGGATGAAGTTGTTTTTATCCTTGGACCAATCATTGTGACTGCGTGTGCGACAACAATTGCACCTGCTGCCGGAATCATTTCTGGAATTATCTTCGTGCTAATCGGCGTCCCGCTATTTGTTATGCAAAAATCTACAGAGCCACCTGCCACACCTAAGCGCATTGTTGATCCCCATCCGGCAGTCATTCGCAACAAACGTGTACAAGCCGTGGTTCTTGCGACGACCCTTCTGGGTGGATTCTTTGGCTCAATTGCAATCGTCACCGTTGCCTTTGCCGAACACAGAGGCCAAGAAAGTAAGTCAGGAATCCTTTTGGCAATCTGGGCATTTGGTAGTGGAATCGCCGCGATTATCAACGGCACAATCAAATGGAAGCTATCGAGTGCTTCACGATTCTTAATCTTCTTATTCGCACTGACCTTGCTTTCAGTTCCAATGCTTTTTACTCACTCCATGGTGTGGTTAGCTGTTGCTTTATTCTTTAACGGATTTGCAATCGCTCCCCTGGTTATTAACGCGTACGGAGTTGCAGAAGGCGCAGTCCCTGCAGATCAGATCACAGAAACTTTGACGTGGGTCGTTGCCGGAATGCCTATGGGCGGTGCGATTTCTAGCGCACTTTCTGGCCAAATCATCGATCGCTTTGGTGCAGACATTGCATATTGGGTACCGCTGGGATTCATGATCGCGGCATGTGCAGCCACGCTGCCTTACTTCAGCACTTATAAGGCTCTCATCGGCTACCCTCGTGCTCGTGACTGAGCTACGACTAAATGGAAAGACCGACGACGGTCTGCATCTTTCATTGCATGACAATGACGGAAATGAATTCACTGTCCGTGTAAGCGACACATTGCGTGCAACAGTTAATCAGCAGCGACTAATGTCAGTTCCAGCATCTGATGAACCAATTGTTTCAATCAAAGAGGTTCAACGATTGCTACGTGCAGGACAAACAGCAGAACAAATCGCGCGTGATAATAATATTTCAATTGAAAAGATCGAACGTTTTGCGGGTCCAATTCTTTCAGAGCGCATCTACATCATTGATCAGGCCCAGCAGATTGCAATTCGTAAAGAAGGCGGCCGCGATGCCGTAACACTTTTAGGAGTTGTTATCTCTCGCCTTGCTCCACGCAATATTGATTCATCAGAACTTTCGTGGGACACATGGCGCCTTGAAGATGGCACGTGGACAATCGAACTTCATTATCCAAACAACACAGGTGTTGGAATCGCACAGTGGAACTTTGACTCAACCCTTCGCACAGTTACATCTATGGATGAGAATGCGCGCTGGATGATGGGTGATGAGCCTGCACCGCGTCAGCTTCCAACAGCAGGGTTAGTTCCAACTGAAGCTTCTCACCCCTCCGAGCGTCGTGTGATTGATGTGTATAGCGAGTTCCGCAAAGAGGTCAGTGAGCAAGAAATTGAAGATGTTGTCGAAGAAATTCGTGAGGTTCCACGCCTAGCAGTTATTCGCGAAGAGCCAGATGACGAAGCATCCCGAGACGGAATTACAGCACGTGCAAAGGTCCCAAGCTGGGATGAAATCATGTTCGGCATTAAGCCAGAGGACAAGTAACTCTTAACCTTTTAACTCAAGGTTGTTGTCAGTAAACCAACCTGAGATTCAATATCACTGTCTGCGCCATGATGACCAACCATCGCACCTTCTTTTTCAACACGATCAGCATCAAGTAAAACAAGACCTCCGCGGGCAATAGCTATTACTTCTCCCATGCGATCAAAGGCATCTGCACTGACTTCTGGGCCAAATAAATTAGTAGATATTGCCTGTTCCCGCGTTAGTACTAGCGCTTTGTCCTGCAAATATTCTTGCCACAAAGCTGCAGTATCGGCGCGAGCTACAGATGAATCAGAATCTAAATAAAGATGACGTGCACGAGGTTCGCCCGCAACAACGCTGACACCTTGCATCAATGGATTATCAAGACCGATAACAATCTTTTCTTCAACGTTGATCATTCCGTGATCTGATGTTACCCAGATACGTGTGCCCTTTGGAACTTCTTTCATTAATTGCGAAACCATTTGATCGATCATAATTAAGGCTGCAATCCATTTGTCGCTTCCGACACCATCTGAATGGCCGGCGTTATCTAAATCATTTACGTATAAATAAACAAAAGAAGGTGATTTCTGTAACGCTAACTTTGTTTCGCTTATTAAATCTGTAACTACATTTGCACCCCTGTAGTTGGCTCCGCGAAAAACTGCACGCGTAAAGCCTGAGTTTTCATACCGCTTTGCCGCAACATGTGTGACATTGATTCCTGCAGCTGCTGCTTGCTGAAATAAAGTCTCAACTGGTTGCCAATTCTCTGGATCAACACGTTCATCCCACTTAAGTGCGTTAAGCAATCGTCCACCACTTCGCGGAACCTGCACTGTGTAGCCCAACATTCCATGCGCTCCGGGTAACTGTCCGGTTGTTAAAGTTGCAAGCGAAGTTGCTGTCGTTGAAGGAAATGCTGTTTGTATGAGTCCATGGTTAAACATTCGCGACATCGTTGGCATCGCATCCGCGTACGTTGCAAAAGTATCAAACCCAAAACCATCGATTAAGAAAAGAAGTTCTCGTCCCATTGGCGACTGCCCCACAGTTAAGTGATCAACTGCACTTTCAAGGCCAAGGGAGGAAAAGATCGATGGCGTTATCTGGGACAAATGCACGTGCTTATCTTCCCATGACTGTGCACTAGAGTTTGTCTATGGACCAAGCGATTAAATTCTCGACTGAAGTTGCTGATGCACTCAAGGCCGGAAAGCCGGTTGTTGCCCTTGAATCAACAATTATCAGCCACGGCTTGCCACGTCCTTCAAACCTAGAAGTTGCAATCGAATGTGAGCGAATTGTCCGAGAAGCAGGCGCGGTACCAGCAACGATCGCTCTGCTGGATGGAAAAATCTTGGTAGGACTCGAGCGTTCAGAACTCGAAGCAATTGCAAACCGTGACGACATAGCAAAAGCATCTATTCGCGACTTAGCAATAATTGTTGCTCAAGGAAAATCCGCTGCAACAACAGTTGCCGCAACTGCTCATATCGCAGCAATTTCTGGAATTAATATTTTTGCTACAGGTGGTCTCGGTGGCGTACACCGTGGGGCCAATGAATCATTTGATGAATCAGCTGATCTAACAGCCTTGTCTCAACTAGATATGACAATCGTCTGTGCTGGAGTTAAATCAATTTTAGATGTTCATGCAACGCTAGAACGTCTTGAAACACTTGCGATTGGACTAGTTGGCTATAAGACCACCGCATTTCCTGGCTTCTACTTAACAGATTCAGGTTTCACGCTAGAACACCGTGTTGATTCCCCCAAGGAAATTGCTGCAGTCATCCGTGCTCGTAAAGCGGTTTCCACACAGTTCAAAGCACTGGTTGTTGCAAACCCTGTTGAAAAAGAGATGAACAAAGCTCGCCACGATGAGATTCTGGCATCTGGATTGAAGAAGGCTGATCAAGAAGGAATCACAGGAAAGCTTGTTACTCCATTCTTACTTGAGCACTTCCACACCGCTTCAAAGGGCGAATCACTTGCGATCAATACCGAAATTATTAAGTCGAATTGCTTACTGGCAGCACAGATTGCAGTGGCGCTTGGATGAAAAAGATTTTATGCATTGGTGATTTAGCACTAGATGTTATTTCTCAACTGAAAGAGCCAATTAACTATGGCAATGACACTGCCAGCAAGATTTCTAGCCACCCCGGTGGACAAGCAGCAAATGTTGCAACCTGGATTACCCGCACAAATTCACGCTCTCATTTAGTTGCCCGAACCGGCAATGATCCAGTGGGTTTTGCTTTGATTTCGGATTTAGATAAATACGGTGTTGAACACCTCAATTTGATGCATAGCGGACGCCCAACAGGTGTTGTTGTGATCTTGGTTGATGCCAATGGGGAACGCACGATGTTTCCAGACAACGGTGCGAATGCTGACCTTGAAGTCAGTGATTTGCCACCACTAGATGACATTGACGGTGTTTATTTATCTGGTTACGCATTATTGGATTTCCGTAGCCGTGAAGCAGTGATTGCAATGATTAAGAAGATCAAAGCTGCGGGCAAGCCAATTTTCTTTGATCCAACTACAACAGGTGCGATGAAGATTGTTTCACTTGAAGAGGCATTGTCCTGGGTTGCGATGATGGATGGAATTCTTCTCAACAGTGAAGAGGCTCTATATCTTGGCAATACAAAGGATCTTGTTGAAGCTGAAAAGAATCTTCAGAAGTACACACC